>CAZMDM010000152.1:0-14493 GCA_964564775.1 uncultured Desulfonema sp.
TATCAAACGTAAAGTTCTTGAAAATTTTACGGAAAAAGACTTATACCCCTATTCTAAGTTTTATCTCAGGGATGTCAAAAATGCGTCCGGGCTGTACTGGAAAAATCATTTTTCCACCATCGGCATTATTGGCATGAACGAGGCAGGTGTCAATTTCATGGGTGAAGGCATCGCGAGCAAAAGCGGTCAGAGTTTTGCCTTGAAAGTCATGGATTTTATCCGGGATAAAATTTCCGAAATTCAGGAAGAAACCGGCGATATTTTCAATCTGGAAGCCACACCTGCCGAAGGAACCTCTTATCGTCTGGCAATGCTGGATAAAAAGAAATATTCCGATATTATCTGCGCCAATGAAGAGGATTATCGGAAAGGCGAAGACCCGTATTATACCAATTCGACCCAACTACCAGTGAATTATACGGACGATATTTTCGAGACCTTGCAGCTTCAGGATGATCTTCAGACCAAATATACCGGTGGCACAGTGCTTCATATTTATCTGGGCGAGCAGGTCAATGATACGAATGCGGTCAAAAATCTGATCCGCAAGATTGCGTCCGGCTTCAAGCTGCCGTATTTTACCCTGACACCGACCTTCAGCGTCTGCTCATCACACGGTTATATCAGAGGCAGGCAGGAACATTGTCCCCACTGCAACAGCGAAACCGAAGTATATTCCCGCGTGGTCGGATATTTGAGACCGGTCAAACAGTGGAATAACGGCAAACAGGCAGAGTTTGTGAAACGGAAGACCTTCAAAGTGGCATAACTGATTTTTCGGATAATATGGCGGATAAATTTGAATTTATTATAAAAATTATCCGCCATGACTTATCATTTCTCTGAATCGAGTAAGTTCAAAGCATCCTGCATCGCAGCCACATTATATGCCCTATATCCCACTACCTTCTGAGAGGTTCGTACAAGCTGAGTTTTTCCTAAAACATTATTTCCGACAATGCGAACAACCTTTCCCACTTGCAGTTTTCCAACCTCTTCCTGAAGATGAGCGATATATTCGGTAGCTTTTGATGAAGCCGGCTTGAACTCGGAAATATCATTGACAATATCGAATCCCGGCGTCATACCTTTTACTGCAGTCAATATCTGCTCACACGCGGATTTTACATCTTCATCTTGGAAAAACCCTTTAAGTTTTATATAAACACGGTTTTTGCTCACATCTTTTCTGATCTGAATCACAATTCTTCTCCCTGAATCTGTTTTTTGTAATACTTTATCGACACTCTGTGTGTTTCATTCCAACTATCTAATTTTTATGAGATATCGGATTGATTTTTCCACGGAGCGAATTTAAGCAATAACATCATTCCCGGAACTGCCATCACCGCGCAGGATATAAAAAACATTTCCCATCCCAGATATTTTGCCATGACTCCGGTGGGAGCAGAGATGATGACTCTCGGAATACCCATCAGGCTGGATAGCAGCGCATATTGCGTGGCAGTGAATTTTTTATGGGTAATGCTTGCCATGAATGCGGTATATGCCGATGTCCCCATGCCTGCGGTTAAGTGTTCTGCGGCAATCACTGCGGACAATGCCCAAACGCTGTGTCCCACACGCGCCAGCACTGCAAATCCCAGAATCGTAACTGCCTGCAACACGCCGAATATCCATAACGAGCGATTGATTCCGATCCGAATCATCAATACACCCGCAATCAGACTTCCGCCGAATGTTGCCCAAAATCCGAAAAGTTTCACCACCGCGCCGATTTCGGTTTTGGAAAATCCGATATCCAGATAAAAGGGCGTAGAAATCGCGGTTGCCATCGTATCGCCGATTTTATACAGCAGAATAAAGGCAAGTATCCATAAGGCATTGGGTCTGCCGAAATATTCGAGCAGCGGATCAAGCACCGCAGATCGCAGGGTTTTCGGAGGTTCGACATCCACGCGAGGTTCGTGCGATAGCAGAGTGGTAATGATTCCGGGAATCATGCAGGCTGCCATAATCAGATATACGCCTGAAAATGACATCTTATCTGCCAGAATCAAGCCGCCGCCGGACGCGAGCAGCATTCCGACCCGATAGCCGTTGATATACAGCGATACACCCAATCCCAATTCCGCGTCCGATAAATCTTCCCGGCGATATGCGTCTGCCACGATATCCTGACTTGCGCTGAAAAACGTAACCATAATTGCGGCAATCGCGGTCAGATACGGATATTCTGACGGATGACTCAGCCCCACTCCGGCGATGGAGATCATCAGGAAAATCTGAGTAATCAGCAGCCATCCGCGCCGCCTGCCCAGAAAGCGCGGCACAAAGCGATCCATGAGCGGCGCCCACAGAAATTTGATGGTATAAGGCAGCCCCAGCAAAGAGGTCATGCCGATCAGGCTTAAATCAACCCTTTCTTCCTTCATCCATGCCTGAAGCACGGTCATGGTCAGAAGCAGCGGCAGTCCGCAAGAAAAGCCCATCATCAGGGCAACCAGCATTTTGGGAGTGAAGATCAGACGCCATGACGAAGAGTTCACCATCGTCCGCCGCGAAAATCATTCCCGAAAAAGCCTTTGGCACCGGCTTCGATCAGCAGGCTGTTTTTTTCTCTTTCAAGGTCTTTGCGCTGATACCACAAAGATTCTTTTTCTTTTTTGTCAATATCGGTCTTCATGAGTTTTTTATCAATCTCATCCATTTTTCGGGAAATTTCATTCAGACGCTCTTTGACCTCGTATTCCCGTTTTCCGGCATAGTAGTTTTGCACAAACTGATCCGAGCCGGGACCCGTGCAGACGCCGTAATACGCTTTTCCCTGACGACCGATCACATAGCCGTTGGACGGAACACAATACTGAGCCAATCCTTTTTCATATCCGCGCTGATACTCGTGCAGCTTGGGAGCAACACTGTATTCCGCGCAGGCTTTCTGATGTTCCTCGAATCTGCCCAAAGTATAGCCGTTGGATCCGTCAGAAAACCCGATGCCTTCCCAGTCTCCCAGACGGCACTGATCTTCGGATAAACTGGCGCAGCCCGATGAAAGCATCATTGCTATTGCCGAAATGATAATAATATGGCGAATTGTCATAGTTTTCTCCGCAATGTATGAAGTTAATCATAACGCATCAGAACAGAACATAATGAAAGAACCGCGTGAAGTCAATCAGTTTTCGATTAGATCATCATTCCGAGCGATAAATCGCCCGGCTATAAGCCGGAGGCTGCTTAAGCAAGCTTGATCTCTCAGCCCTGAAATTTATTTCGGGGGCGTCTTTCAATCACAAAATTCTTTTCTTGACTCGCGTTTTGCATCTGTTTATAAATATAAACTTGTAACAGTTTTATTTTTATTCAAAACCCTAAATTACGGAGGAAAGACAATGAAAAGACTGCTGATTGCGGCAATCGGAATCGTTATGGTGTTCGGCATGACAACACCGGGTATCTCTGCGGATACCATCAAACTGGGCATTGCGGGCGCGCATACGGGCGATCTGGCATCTTACGGGCTGCCGAGCATCAAGGCTGCCGAACTGGTCGTCAAAGAAATCAATGCCAAAGGCGGCGTTCTAGGCAAACAGGTCGATCTGATGCCTGAAGACGATGTATGCAAACCCGAAGTTGCCACCAACACGGCTACCAAACTGGTTTCCGGCGGTGTCAATGTGGTGCTGGGACATATTTGCAGCGGCGCGACCAAAGCTGCTTTGGGTATTTACAAAAACGCCAAGCTGGTGGTCATGTCTCCGTCCGCAACCAACCCGGAACTGACTCAAAGCGGCGAATATCCCAATTTTTTCCGCACCATCGCGTCGGATGATATGCAGGCAAAACTGGAAGTGGAATTTGCGCTCAATACCCTGAAATTCAAAAAGATTGCCGTACTACATGACAAAGGCGACTATGGCAAAGGTCTTGCCGAATTTGCCAAAAAATTCTTGGAACAGGCAAAAGCCAAAGACCCCAAAGTCGAAGTTGTACTGTATGAAGGCATCACCCCGGGCGCGGTGGATTATTCCGCAATTGTTCAGAAAATCAAGCAGTCCAATGCGGAAGCCGTTATTTTCGGCGGTTATCATCCCGAAGCATCCAAACTCGTGATGCAGATGCGTCAGAAAAAAATGAAAACCGTGTTTATTTCCGATGACGGCGTAAAAGACGATACCTTTATCAAAGTCGCGGGAAAAGACGCGGAAGGCGTGTATGCCACAGGTCCCAAAGACACGACCAAAAACCCGATGGCAGTCAAAGCCATCAACGATCACAAAGAAGCTTACAAATCCGATCCGGGTGCATTTTTCCTGAATGCATATTCGGCAACGCTGGCATTGCTTAATGCGATTCAGAAAGCCGGCAGCACGGATTATGACGCGATTGTCAAAGCGTTGAGAACCGAAGATGTGGAAACTCCGCTCGGCAAAATCAAGTTCGATGAACGCGGGGATGCCATCGGCATCGGATTCTCCGTATATCAGGTCAAAAACGGCGCGTATGTCGAATTAAAATAAGCATATCATTCAATACTTTTCCCCTCACTTCGACGGAAATATGGACCGCATCGAAGGACTTGATCTGAAAGATGTGATTATGACGCTTCAGATTTCCGATGGGCTGACAGCGCCCGGAAATTTAGGCTTTGATTTCCGGGCATTGTTCATTATCGTTTCATCCGTCTGCGTCTCATCCACCAAGCAAGCCCTACAAAGAGCGGTCCTACCGGACCCGATCCGCCGCCTTTGAAGTTGAATTTAAAATCCGAACTCTGATCCGGGCGTTTCGCGGGTACGGCATCTGCCATCTGCTTTGCAGGTTGAGATGGCATGGGCAAACGGTTTGCCGCAGGAATATTTTCAACCGTAATCGGCTGCTTCGCCTGCTGCTGACCTGACTCGGGACCGACAGCCTCATTCACCTTGTTCCGAATCGCAGCATCCTGAGTTTTGCGCCGTGCCTGAGCATCCCGATCCCGCTCCAATCTCCGGCTATTGCGCTTTTCAATCTTCCATCGCTGATATTCCGCATCATTTTCCAAGACCAGAAAGGATGTATATTCCGTTACAATCGAATAATCTTCGCCTAACTTTACAATCTGATCGAGTACATCATTGCGCGAACCTTTGCGATCTGCTTCTTTCAACAACTGATCTATGCGTTTCCAAGCCCACATTCGCTCGATTTCAGGATTATCCACGTCCTGGTCGGGAAATCTGAGCTTGACGGATTGCTTTAGTTCTATGCCCTGCACGCTGCCGTGAAGTATTATGTTTGCTTCCCCCGAACCCGAATATCTGCCGTAAATTCTCAGAGGCGAGCCGTGATACAGATTCGGCAGTTTCATCGGTTCGATGTCGTAAGTTTTGACTCCGGCAATCTCAATCGCCAAATCCGTTGCCACAGGTCTCATCAGTTTGCGCCGGAATGCTTTTGCCTGTTTCTGAAAATTATCTCCGTGAGAGAGATAAGCTGCCAGTCCGCCAGAATCTTCTGCCATCTGATCCAGAAGCGGACGGTTGATTTCATTGCCGATGCCGATGCAGAACACCCGGCAGTTTCGGGGTCTTGAGGCAATCAGTTGAAGCAGAGTCTGACGCTCGGTCTGCTCGGTCATACCATCGCTTAAAATCACCACATTCAGGGTTCTGTCAGTCCTTGCATATTTATATGCTGCGGTGATTGCCGGAGCCAGAACCGTGCTGCCTGCCGCGCGTTTGGTACGCATGAAATTTTCCGCCTGCTGCTTCATGTCTTCCGAAGCCGGGCGCAATCCGCTGAAAAGCGCGTTGACCGCAATATTGAAGGTCAGAATCTCAAAATGATCTTCTTTGCCAAGCTCCGCAATAAAGGCTTCCACTGAATTTTTGGACATCAGCAGTTTGCCCTCATGCTCCATGCTGCCCGAAATATCCATGACAAACACATAATCCATGCCGGTATTGAGGCTTTCCAATTCCTTGCCGGTCGAAAGCGTCATCAGAAAATACCCGTCTTCACCGCTTTGCCGCGAGGTAATCAGATCAATCCCGGTTTTCGGACGAGCCATATCGTAGCTGATGACCATGTCCGATGCCAGCGAGCCGCCAACTGCTTCCATGCTGATCTGCTTGAAATTTTCCGAATGATCTGCGGTTACGAACTGATCCCCATGACTGGGGCTTTCAACCTTGACAATCGGAATCGCGGATCTGATGTCCATGTTCATGCTGAATTTGCCGCTTACTTTGGATGCGACATCCCGGCGGCTGACAGTTGCCAATGGATACACATACACCGCTCGATCATGATCCACATCGAGTTCCTGATAATAGCTGATCTGCACTTTCTGATCTGCTCCGGCATTGATCGGAAATATCCGCATTTCGAATGTTTTGTAATCTTTCTGTTCCAACAGTCCCGGGTCTTGGCGTTTCTGCTTGTAAGAATTGTAGATTTCTCTGGCACGCTGTTTTTCCAAGACCTCCCCGATCATTTCCTTACCGTTGATCCACATGCTGAAATTGGCAACCGACGCACCCTTCGGTACAGGAAATGTGTAAAGAGCCTCGACCTGACGGTTTTCGGTATTGTGAAATACCTGTGTTACATGGGTAACTGCGACGCCATTGTTGATCGTTACCTGAATTTCATGTTCTTTGACCTCCAGAACACCGCCGAATCCGCCGTCTGCAATCAGAAGTCCCGCACCTTGTGCATGAGTTGCGAACAAAATTAGCAAAATCGCCGCGACTCTGAAGATAATGGACATTTTTTTATATGGTTTCATAATCGCTCCTTTGTGGTTGTGTTGATTACAGACATATATTTCAACATTCGTGCCATCGAATTAACATACCGAGTTTTATGGTTTTATCTAATTCAAAAGCGGTCAAATAGCGAATTTTTGTACATTTTACGACAGGTACATAGACATTTTATGATAATATCCGGAATAAAACTCAGGAAGCATCTTTGTATACTTCGTCATTGTCGGTAACAGGCTGTTTAAGCGAAGTGGTTCAGAAGCTCTTTCCATTCGCTTTTCGGAAAAATAATCTGCACAATCGGCTCGGTAAAAGCAGGATTTGCTGGGGGGCTGATAAGAAATCTGAATAAGATCATGGTAATACGGGATGCGATAAAAAAATTCAGAGGAAAAATACGTGAGGGGCTGAATATGAATCCAGCCCCTGATGAATCGGGAAATTCCGAATTACTTTTTCTTGGAACTCAGTTCCGGGAACTGATGATAGAAATATTCATTGGGATTGGCTGTCTGAGTACTGCTCTTCTTTTCTTCGGATTCTCTGAGCTGCACTCTTCTGATTTTGCCGCTAATGGTTTTGGGAAGTTCGGTTACAAATTCGATAATTCTCGGAATTTTGAATTTGGCAAGGGCTTTGATGCTGTGCTGAAACAATTCCAACGCCAGTTCTTTGGACGGGCTATATCCTTTTGCCAAAATCACGTATGCTTTTACAAGCTGATATCTTTCAGGATCGGGCGTACCCACCACAGCCGCTTCCATGACCGCCGGATGCTCGATCAGAGCGCTTTCCACCTCGAACGGACCGACGCGATAGTCGGAAGATTTGATCACATCGTCTGCTCTGCCGATAAACCACCAGTATCCGTCTTTGTCAAAAGAGGCTTTGTCTCCGGTAAAATACATATTGTTCTGGAATGCGTTCTGAGTTTTTTCAGGGTCTCCGATATACTCATGGAAAAGTCCCATCGCTCTCCAGTTGCTCAGGCGGATGGTGATATGTCCGGGTTCATCGGGCTGGGTGATTTCTTTGCCCTCTTCATCCGTCAGAATGACATCATACATATAGGAAGGATAACCAAAAGAGCCGAAGCGCATTTTGCCTTCCATCCACGGCGGGTTGCCGATCATGCAGGTGGATTCGGTCTGTCCGTAAAAATCTCGGATTTCGGTGCCGGTGGCTTTTTTCCACTGCTCGATGACTTCGGGATTCAGAGGCTCACCCGCGCTCAGCGAATACTTCATGGCTTTCAGATCGTATTTGCTTAAGTCGAGTCCGACAAATGAACGCCACGCAGTCGGTGGCGCGCAAAAAGAATTGACCTTATACTTGGCAACAGCAGCAATATATTTTTCGATATTGAGCGCTTTGAATGCAAATCCGGTTGCGGTAGCCCCCAGATTCAGCGGAGAGAAAAAGCTGCTCCATGCCCATTTTGCCCATCCGGGCGCGCTCAGATTGTGATGGATGTCTCCGGGTTCAAGCCCGATGATAACTGCAGTTGAAAGATGCCCCACAGGATAAGTGATCGCGCTGTGTCCGACCCGTTTGGGAAGTCCGGTGGTACCGGAGGTGAAAAAGCAGAACAGTACATCATCTTTGCTCACATCTGCCGGAGTTGCTTCCGGGGATTCCGCATCGAGTTTGGCATAAGAAACCCAGCCCTCTTTCTGCCCCAATACGATCTTCACTTTGGGACTACAATCTGCTTTTGCCAACGCATCATCCACAAGCCCCGCAAGCCCTTCGGCAGCCACAATCACGTCGGGTTTGTACGCCTGAAAACGAAACTGGATTTCTCTTTCCGTCATGGTCATAGCTGTCGGTACCGCAACAAAACCTCCTTTGATTCCTGCAAATGAAGCAAACCATGTTTCAGGAACAATAGGAGTCAGCATATAAATGTTGTCGCCCTTCTGAGCTCCGTTTTTTCGGATAAAATTCAGAAATTTATTTCCATTAGCAGCAAGCTCTTTGTAGGTGAAGCGGCGCTCGGCATCCGTATCCAAATCGGTCCAGATCAGCGCGGGCTGATCGCCTCTTTCTTTGACATGCATTCCTTCGAAGATTTCGGCTGCCCAGTTAAACTTGTCAGGCATGGTCATTCTATTCAGTCTTGCAAAAAAATCCTTTGCAGCAGTTTCCCGTTTTCCCATGTCTCTGATCATGTTCAGATTCATCGCTTCCTTGTAAATACTTGCTAATGACATACTCCCCTCCGATTGATGGTTTGTTCTCTGCCTCCGACAGGCACGAGACGATCACGGTTATTTCACATCTTTTGCCAGCGGCTCTGACAAAAGTTCTGATTCCAACCGAGACGCCGCGGTATTACAGTATGAATTACAGAGATGATTGAACGAGCGCTCAGTTGTTTTTCGTAATTTGACATATTTATCCCCGTTTTGTCAATAGTTTTTTTTGCTTTTTACTTCAGGGCTGTTCAATTCTCAGATTGACATTCTGAAAGGCAATTTTTATCAATAGTTCGGACAGTTTTTTTAAATTTATAACATGACAACGTAAAACTAATCCGCAGAAGTAAAAAAATCACATAATGATTGACAGACCTGAAGCAATGAACGTATAGAATCAGCATGAAAACCGAGTGGAAAATTTATGAGCCGAATCTTGGAATTGTCGAAAAGCTGCGCGCGCATCTGAATTGCAGTCCGATTATGGCAAAAGTTCTGGTCAATCGGAAACTGTATTCCGCAGAGAAAGCCTCTTTGTTTCTCAATTCTTCGATCAGCGATCTGCAACTCCCCTTTGCCATGCGGGATACGGACAAAGCGGTTCGGCGTATTTTCGAAGCCATCACGAATAAAGAAAAGATTCTGGTATTCGGAGATTACGATGTGGATGGCATCACCGCGACTACGACCATAACCGAATTTCTGCAGCACGCGGGAGCTGATGTATCGTACTATATTCCCCATCGTGCCAACGAAGGCTATGGGATTCAGGCAATTCATATCACGGATCATGCGGTTCCTCGGAATATCCGTCTGATCATTACGGCGGATTGCGGTTCGAGCGATCATCAGGCAATTAAAAAAGCTAAAGAATTCGGGATTGACGTGATTATCACGGATCATCATACGATCCCCGATCCGCCTGATGCTTACGCTGTGGTTAATCCCAAACGCAAAGATTGCAGCGGCGGCTGTTCCGCTCTGGCAGGGGTGGGCGTGTCTTACGCGCTGATGGTCAGCTTGAGAAAATTTCTGCGGGAACAAGGTTTCTGGGAAAACCGAACCGAGCCGAACCTGAAAAACTATGCTGATCTGTTTGCATTAGGCACCGTAGCCGACATGGTTCCTCTGATTGCCGAAAATCGGATTCTGCTCAAACTGGGGCTTGAAGTGGTCAATTCGGGATCTCGCCCCGGTATCGAGGCATTGATGAAAGTGGCAGGCATTTCCCAGAAAGAACTCGATTCCGAAGATATTGCATTCAAACTTGCTCCCCGCCTCAATGCTGCCGGAAGAATGGGACATGCGGATATTGCAGTCGAGCTTCTGACCACCAAAGATGCCCGAAGAGCTTCCGAGCTTGCCATGATGCTGGACAGCATGAATCGCCAGCGTCAGGCGATCGAAAAAAAAGTGCTACTCCATATCCTTGGTTATATGGATAAAAATCCCGGAATCCTGAAACGCAAGACTCTGGTATTGGCGCATCCTGACTGGCATGAAGGCATACTGGGAATTGTGGCATCCAGAATCGTGGAAAAATATTTCCGTCCCGCAATCCTGATTTCCGCGAAAAACGGGGTGGGAAAAGGATCGGGCAGAAGCATTCCGGGAATCAATCTGTATGAAGGGCTAATGTCTTGCTCGGATCTGTTCGAGGATTTCGGAGGTCATGCCATGGCTGCAGGAATCCAGATCAGGACGGAAAACATCAGAACCTTTCGGGAAAGATTCGAAGAAACGATTCGGGAAATGAGTACGGATGAGCATTATTCCAAGACGGTTATGATTGATGAAGAACTCGATTTTGCTAAAATTTCAGATCGCCTGATTGATGAAATGGAAATCCTGAAACCTTTCGGAACCGATAATCCCGAACCTCTGTTTATGGCGCAGAATATTCGCGTGAATTATTCCAAAATTTTAGGCACGAATCATCGGAAAATGGTGCTGAAGCAGAAAAATGGCAAGCGGACATTCATGGCGATTCAGTTTCATATTGATCCGACAGAATGCCCGCCCGAATATTTTGAAAAAATCGCATTCCGTCTGAGATGGAATCGCTGGCAGCAGAGAAAAGAGGCTCAGTTACTCATCGAAGAAACACAACGCTGAACGAGTCCCGCACTATTCATTCTGGAATGCTGTAAAACAAGCTCACCGTTTGGCTAACATCATCCGGCAATCTGCCACAATACAGCCTTTGGGATACACAATCAGGGGATTGATATCGAGTTCGCTGATTTCAGGATGCGTGCTGACCATCTGAGACAGCCGCAAAATACATTCCCGGATCGCCTCAATATCCGAAGGCGGATTCCCCCGCACCCCCTCCAGTAATTTGTAGCCTCGGATGTCTCTGATCATATTGTCCGCGCTGGATACCCACATGGGCGCGAGACGGAACGTAACATCTTTCATGGTTTCGACAAAGATGCCACCCAAGCCGAACATGCACAAGGGACCGAATGCCGGGTCTTTGGACGCGCCGATAATGACTTCGAGTCCTGATTTTGCCATCTGCACCATGAGAACGCCTTCGATTCGGGCATCCGGCTTATATTTCTTTGCATTGGCAAGAATTTCCCGATATGCAGTGCGGACATCTTGGGGAGATTCGAGATTCAGCCTGACCCCGCCTGCATCGGATTTGTGAACAATATCACGGGACACGATTTTCATTACCGCCGGAAGCCCGATCTCTTTAATGGCATCGGAAATTTCCGATTCATCCTGAATCAGGCGGTTTTTCAGCATCGGAAAGCCGTAAAGTTTCAAAATTTCACTGGCTTCTTTTTCCGGCAGATAATAGCGGTCATTATCGCCGAGTTTTTGAGAAATGATCGCGCTCACTTCGGAGTCGTTCACCTCGAAATGCTGATGAAAGCGATTCGGATTTTTAATCATAATCCGTTCGCTGTATCGTGCCATGACATTCATTGCACGCGCGTCGGCTTCCGGGAAGGTATAGTTGGGAATCCCGTGCTTTTCCAGATATTCGATGCCTTCGGACACATCCACCAAGCCCATGAACGATGTCAGAATCGGCTTTTGAATATTGCGCGCCACATTCGGAACAATCTGAGCGGTCTCCAAAATATCGGTCATTGCCTGAGGAGTCAGAATCACAATCGCTCCGTCAACGCCGTCATCTCTGAGAACCGCGCTGATGGCAGCTTCGTACCGCTCATGGGTCGCATCACCGATCACGTCAACCGGATTATTGATGCTGGCAGTCGGCGGCAGATGTTCTTTCAGTTGCTTCTTGGTTTCTTCGGAAAATGCCGCCAGTTTCAAGCCGTGCCGGATTGCCGAATCGGTTGCCATAATTCCGGGACCGCCTGCATTGGTGATAATGGCGATACGCCTGCCTTTGGGAAGCGGCTGTTTGGACAGAGCGGTTGCGTAATGAAACAGTTCATTGACTCCTTCCACCCGATAGATGCCGCTTTGATAAAAAATCGCATCATAAGTGGCATCGGATCCTGCCAGAGAACCGGTGTGGGACGCGGCAGCTTTTGCGCCTTCTTTGGAACGCCCGGATTTGACTGCTAAAATCGGCTTGTTTTTCTCAAAGGTAATCTGACGGGCAATATTCATAAACCCGGAACCGTCCGAAATATCTTCCAGATACATCAGAATCAGGTCTGTTTCAGGATCATCTTTCAGATATTCCAGAAAATCCACCTCACTGACATCTGATTTGTTTCCAAAGCTGACGAATTTCGAAAATCCGACATTTCTGGCTTCCGCAACATCCAGAACCGAGGTGCATAACGCTCCGGATTGGGAAATAAATGCGATATTTCCGTGTTTGGGCATTTTTCTGGCAAAACTGGCATTCATGGAAATCTGCTGATTCGTGTTGATAATGCCCAGACAGTTGGGTCCCACAATGCGGATACCGGTTTTTCGGACAATCTGCTTCAACTGATTTTCAAGCTCCACGCCCCTACCGCCGATTTCTTTGAAGCCTGCGCTGATAATCAGGCAGCCTTTGACGTTTTTTTCAACAGCCTCCTGTACGATTTCAGGGATTTGTTCCGCGCCGATCATAATGACAGCAAGATCAATTTCATCGTCAATCGCGGACAAAGACGGATACGCTTTGACACCCAGCACGGATTTGGCTTTGGGATGAACCGGATACAGCACGCCCTGATAGCAGCCGTAGAGAAGATTTTTGAAGGTCGCAAGTCCCACACTCCCCGGACGGCTGGTTGCGCCGATTACAGCGATGGATTTGGGGTTGATAATCGAAGATATATTGTTCATAATAAAAAGATTCCTTCCGATGCAAAAATACAAAGTGCAGATGCAAAATTTTCCGCTTTCCGGTATATGACTGCGATCTCCCACAATTATTATATGAGAAGAGCAATTATTCAGATCTCTGGCGCGGAGTAGTAAAATTATTGAAAGCAAGTATACCCCATTTTAAATAGCTTTTCAAGAATTGTCCCTGTAAATCTATTATATTCCGTCAGAAACCGGGGGGTTGAGGACAGATGGATTTTTTTGAAATTTCATCGGAAATTCCGAATATCAGAACAGGCAATATATCTTCATCATCTTTCACTTCCAACTCGCTATCCGAATCGGAACAGATGAAAAACATCCTTGATTCGACAGGGTTTAGTTGTTATTATCGTCATAATGAAAGGAACGATAATACAATGATTGAAATTGATTGGAAAACCATAAGATTACAGGGTATTGTATTGCTGATCATCATGGCGGTGCTTATACTCTGGTGGGCGATAATTCGTCTGGAATGGGAAAAGCCGGTGGTCAATCTGAATCTCAAATATCCGGCAATCGGACCGGAGCAGCGGATTTCGTTTTCCGTATCGGATAAAGGAATCGGGCTTCGCAGAGTATGGGTCGGCATTATCAAAGACGGGCGTGAAACCGTGTTGTTCGAAAAGAATTATCCACCGCCGGGTTTTTTCGGTGGAAAAGCGGTGCATGAAGATATGGTCAAATTTACGGTAGAACCGAAAAAGCTCGATATCCCGGACGGAGATGCAGTTTTCAAGGTGGATGTCCGCGATTTCGGATGGTATAACTGGCTGAACGGCAACACCACGCTGATCGAAAAAGAGATCAAAGTGGATACTGTTCCGCCTGCGATTACGATACTGAGCAAAAATCACGGGATAATACAGGGCGGAAGCGGTCTTGCCATTTACAAGCTATCCGAAGCCTGTTCGAATACCGGGGTGTATATCGGAAAAAATTTTTTTCCGGGCTACGCGGGATATTTCAAAGATCCGAATATTTATCTTGCTTTTTTTGCTGCCAGCTACGATCAGCCTCATTCGAGCGAGATGCTGATCAGTGCGACGGATATAGCCGGAAATATGTCTGGTTCTCCGCTTTCCGGCTATATTCAAAAACAGGAGTTCAAGAAAGATGTCATCAATCTTTCCAAAAGTTTTATGGAACGGAAAGCGGCAGAGTTCAATATTCAGAAGCCCAAAGGGACTTCCGCTGTGGAAAAATTTCTGGAAATCAATAACAAGCTCCGCCAGCAAAATAATGATCTGTTTGCTTTGATCTGCAAAAAATCCGAGCCGGAT
>CAZMDM010000153.1:0-2918 GCA_964564775.1 uncultured Desulfonema sp.
GGCGTAATCGTGGTGAATGCGGATAAAATCGCTTTGACCGGCAGAAAGTTGGATCAGAAATGCTACTATCGCCACAGCGGTTATATGGGCGGTCTCAAAACCACAACTGCCAAAGAGCTTTTGAAGAAAAAGCCCGAAGACATGATCCGTTTTGCGGTACAGGGCATGTTGCCCAAGAACAAGCTTGGAAGAAAAATGTTGAAAAAACTGAGAGTTTATGCCGGAGACAAGCATCCGCATACGGCTCAGATGCCCGAAGTTCTCAGATTATCATAAATTGAGGAAATCCGATGCAGAAAGAAAAATCTCATTACGCAACGGGAAGACGAAAGAGCGCTATTGCCAGAACATGGCTGTTCCCCGGAACCGGCAAAGTGGTTATCAATGACCGTCCGGCAGAGGAATACTTTTCCACAGAATCTTCCAGAACCGTTATGCTTCAGCCCCTGACGCTGACCAATATGGCAGGGTCTTTTGATGTCAGAGTTACCGTCAAAGGCGGCGGTATCTCAGGACAGGTTGGCGCAATCCGGCACGGAATTACCCGCGCCCTGATTCTGGCAGACCCCGAACTGCGGCAGGTCTTGAAAAAAGCAGGTTTTGTCAGACGCGACCCCAGAGTCAGAGAGCGGAAAAAATATGGTCAGCGTTCTGCCCGCGCCCGGTTCCAGTTCTCCAAACGTTAAACCGAATTTACACAACCCTTCTGAGAAAGGGGAGAGGTTCTCCCCTTCCATACAATCTTTTGCCGAATTCCCGGCTTTGCTATTTCACGTTGATATCTTTATACCACTCGGTGCTTTTGATCCATTTGTTGTAAATGATATCGTAGCGTCCGTCATTTTTGATCTGGCGCAGGAAGTTATTCAGCCAGTTCAGAAAATCCGGGTCGCCCTTGTTGACAGCCCATGCCAGAGGCTCATACGTGAAGGGGTCATCCAGAAAAACAAGCTTTCCTTCGCCCTGCTGTGCCATAAATACCACGCAGTTGGGCTTGTCATAGACATACGCATCTGCCTTGCCGTTGACCACTGCCAGCGCGGCTTCGGTTTCGGTCTCGAATGATTTGTAAGTGCATTTGGGAATCATACGCTTGCTGGCTTCTGCACCGTTATTTCCCAGTTTGGAGGTTACGATATATTTGTGATCATTGAGGTCTTTGTACGATTTGATCTTGCCTTCGTGCTTTTTGTTGAGCAAAATGGTCTGACCGATAACAATATACGGATCGGCAAAATTGATCTTGAGATTTCTCTCTTGCGTAACGGTCATGCCGCTCATGATGATGTCGAATTTGCCGGTGATCAGAGACGGAATAATGCCGTCCCATGCAGTGTTGACCGGAACGAATTTGACGCCCATCGCCTTTGCCATTTCTTTGGCAACATCAATATCAAAGCCCACGAAATTGCCGTTTTTATCGGTCATTTCAAAGGGCATATATCCGGCTTCGAAACCAACCCGAAGTTCACCGCGTTTGAGAATATCTTCCAGCGTTGATTTTTTCGCAAGCTCAATGTCCGCAGAGTATGCAGACCCGCCGACCATAACCATTGCGACAATCACCAGTATTGCCCATACCATCTTTCTCATTTCAATTCTCCTCTCAATATTGTTTTTGATTTTTCGGATGCTTATCATCCGATTTAACACGATTTTCCTTCGATCAGCAACTCCCGGATAATCATTCTGATTTTGCAATCCGGGCATTTGGGCATTTCTTCTTTAGGCAGATAAACAATTTCCGTATGCCTGCATTTGGGGCATACCACTTCGACAGGCTCTTTTTTGTCTGGCATTTTTACCTCACTGTGATTTCAGTTATATCCGAATGTCCCGAACTTTTCTGACAGAGCCGTGAAAAAATGTCAAGAGTTAAGCCGCAAAGTGATCCCAGCCCGAAACCCGAAGCTGCCTGACCTCTTTGTTCGGATACACGACTTCCTTATGCTTGTCCCCAATGATTTCGCCCAGACAATATATCGGCTGATGAAACCGTTCAAAGTATGCCTGCTCGAGTCCCGCGGCATTTTCCGGTGCAACCGTAAAGAGCAGAACATAGTCTTCTCCGCCGCTTAACGCATATTCAAGCGGATCGAATCCGAATTTCCGGCAAAATATTTTCAGATTATTAGAAATCGGAATATGGTCGCTGTACAGCCTTATACCGCAATGACTTTCTTCTGCAATATGAGCAATATCGGAACTCAGTCCATCACTGACATCGATTGCCGCATGAACGCCTTCGGATTGCGCCAAAAACAATCCCTGCCCGATATGCGGCTGAGGAGCGATATGCGCCCGATACAAGGCTTGCTCTTCCGGTGATTCAGGAGAAATATCATTTAAAATCAGATATAATCCCGCCCGGCTGTCTCCCAAATATCCGGTGGAATATATCCTGTCTCCGGGCAAAGCTGTATGGCGATACAAAATCCGGTCTTCCGATGCGGTGCCGATCAGTGTGATGTTGATAATCAGATCTCTACGCGAAGAGGTGGTGTCGCCGCCCAGAATATTGACGTCGTAACGTTCCGACAAAGACTTCATGCCGTTGTAAATATCTTGGAGATAGTCAAGTTCGCAGGTATCGGGAACGGCAATACTGACAAATGCTTCTTTGGGAACACCACCCATTGCCGCAATATCGCTCAGATTCACTGCCATGCTCTTGTGTCCCAGATCATAGCCCGAAGCCGCTTTCCGAATAAAATGAATTCCTTCGATCAGCATATCGGTCGTAACCAGCAGAACTTCTCCGGGCAATGTTCTGAATGCCGCAGCATCATCTCCGATAGCTTTGAGAACATTATCAGGACGAATCAGACAGCCATTCGAAATTTTTCGGATAAACCCGAATTCTCCGATTTCTTTCAATGTCATGGCTGTCCGGCTTTCAGAATGAGGTACCTTAGAAC
>CAZMDM010000154.1:0-5542 GCA_964564775.1 uncultured Desulfonema sp.
AACGGTTTGAAGGCTTTGCGCTTTTTCAGTCATCAGTCGGATCAGTTCATTTTTTTTCATAGATTGCCCTTTTATATAAATTCGTCCGAAGCTCCGAAATAAATTTCAGGGCTAGTGAGCTTAAAAGCAGGCTGAAGTCGGCTTAATTTAGCGTCATTGATAACGCTTTTGCTTCTAGCCGGGCGATTTATCGTTCGGTGAAATAATGCCGGAACTACGCCATTTCCGCTCTGCCGACAGCCATTTTTTCGCTGCCCATCACGCGGGAAGAAATGGTTATCGCTGCCACAATGATTATCGTGATTCCCAGATACATCAAGCCTTCTGACGGAAAAGCCGGAGCTTTGGATGCCGCTGCTGCCGCAACTGCTGCTGCTTTCGTGTATGTCGGCACAATCCATTTGATAACATACGCCTGTGCCATCGTCATCATCGCAATCACAGCAGTCAGAATCAGAGAATGTTTCAAGGTAAATCTAAAAATATCGGATTCTTTACCCACCAGACCTACTGCTGCGGTTGCCACTGCCAGAGATTGCGGAGAAATCATTTTGCCGCATACGCCGCCGCAGGTATTGGCAGATACGGTAATCACCGGATCAACGCCGATTTTGGTGGCGGTAACTTCCTGAAGTTTGCCGAAAAGCGCATTGGTTGACGTATCCGAACCGGTCATAAATACGCCCAGCCATCCCAAGAACGGTGCAAAGAAAGGAAAGAGTTTTCCGGTGGATGCAAACGCGTTGCCCAATGTGATTGCCATGCCGGAGAAATTCATAATGTATGCAAAGCCCAGAATCGTGGAAATCGTTACAACGGGCCATCTGAGCGTTTTCAATGTCTGAATGCCGACTTCGCCTGCAACGGATAACGATGCGCCCATGACCGGAATTGAAAACAATCCTGCCAGCAGAATGGCGGTTCCGGCTGCACTCAGAATATTGAAATTATATACGGCTGCCATAGGTTTTCCGGCTCTGATGACCAGATTATGAAGCCCCGGAATTTCGAATTTGACCAGTGTGAAATAATCCAAAGCTTCTTTGATCGGCTTGATGCCCCATGCTGCTACAAAAACCGAGAGGATGATAAACGGCGCCCATGCTCGGAACACCTGTCCGCCGGTGTATCTGAGTTTTTCTTTGCCTGCGCTTGCCGCTTCTTCAGCAAAACGCCATGTTGTTTTGGGAGACCAGAATCTTAAAAAAATCACCAACGATACGATAGATGCGATAGAAGCCAGAATATCGGGCAGAAGCGGACCAAGATAATTGGAACTCCACCACTGTGCAATCGCGAATGAACCTCCGCATACCAATGCTGCGGGCCAGACTTCCATTCCGCTTTTCCAGCCGCTCATCAGAATCACCAGATATAAAGGAATAATAATGCTGAGAAACGGCAATGTGCGACCGACCATCTGACTGATTGCCATGGTATCTATGCCGGATACCTGACCGGCTACGACAATGGGGATTCCGATGGCTCCGAAAGCGACCGGAGCAGTATTTGCCAACAGACAGATTCCGGCTGCATACAACGGATTGAATCCGAGTCCGACCAGCATCGCGGCTGAAATTGCCACCGGCGTTCCGAATCCTGCCGCGCCTTCCAAAAACGATCCGAATGAAAACGCGATCAGCAATGCCTGAAGACGGCGGTCATCGGAAATCGAAGCCAGCGAATTTTTGATGATTTCGAACTGACCGGTTTTTACGGACAGATTGTAAATATAGACCGCAGTTACCACAATCCACGCGACGGGCCAAAGTCCGAACAGCATACCATCGAAAGTAGCCAGTACTGCTAGTTTTATGGGCATACCATATACCAGTATCGCTATGCCCACTGCGATTGCCACTGCGCTGATTGCAGACCAATGCCCTTTCATGCGCTTATACGCCAATGCCCAAAACAGATAGAAAATCGGAATCGCTGCGACCAATGCTGATAAAGCGATGTTACCCAACGGATTTGTTGCCATTTCCCACGTCATACTATGCCTCCGCTTATTTTCTTGGTTTGTTATACATTGGTAATACCATTTGATTCGGGTTTATAAAGACATTTTTTTCGATTGTCAAGAAAATTTTTAAAATTTTTTTTCGATTTTATATCGAATAAATATTGAACCATACAATGAATGTGTGATATTCAGGCTCCGAAAGACAATGGACAGACCATTCTGTCATATCTGATACATCCATCAGATTGAAAGGTAAAAAAAATGTCGGTAATTATATGCGGGTAATACCATTATCCTGCTTATCGGAACTTATCATTGATATCAAATAAAGATTGAAGCATAGAATGTATCTGTGATATTCAGGATTCGAAACATAATGGATATACCAGCATACGGAGCTTTTCAGATATGAACGCGTTGTTGAAACCTGTGAAACCCAAGCGGATTTCCGATCAGGTCTTTGATCAGATCAGAGAACTCATCTCCAGAGGCGAACTCAAGCCCGGCGAGCGGTTGATGCCGGAACGGGAATTATCGGAAGCACTGAATGTCAGCCGGACATCGGTGCGAAATGCCATCAGCAAACTTGTGGCAATGGGGCTTCTGGAAAACCGGCAGGGGCAGGGGACCTTTGTCCGGGTTCCGTCTCTCGGCGAGCAAAACCCTCTTGGAATGGCAATCAACATCAATGAAGCCAGTCTGGAAGACCTTCTCGAAGTCCGGTTGGGTTTGGAATGCAATGCAGCTGCGCTGGCTGCCAAAAGAGCGGTTGAGGAAGATATTCATTTTTTGAAAAAAAGTCTGGAAGATATGAAAGCAGAATATGCTGCCGGAGGTCAGGGAACCGATGCGGATGTGTCTTTTCACATGGCAATCGCGTATGCTACGAAAAATCCGGTTCATATTGCCATTATGAGGAATTTTTACGATCTTCTGTTTTACGGCATCAAGGAAAATCTGTTTTATCTGTATCAGGACGCCGGGCGTATCGAGGCGATTTTGGAGCAGCACAGAGCAATTGCAGATGCTATCGGAAATCATGATCCTGAGAAAGCATATCATGCCATGAAGCAGCATATCGGCTATGTACAAGAGTTTTATAAGCAGAAGTGATATTTTGATAAAGCACGGTATCCTTGCAACTGCAAGATAGAACAGGCATGTTTCAAAATCCTGCAAATCCCGCTCCAGACAATTCTTAAGTTCCACAGAAAAAGGCTTGCCCATAATAAAAAGATGATGTAAGTTGAGATTTTGGAGACATTGATCTGTCTCAGTCCTAAAGACAAGATTATCAAGGAGTTTTTTCATGAATCCCATTGCAGCGCAGTTGAATGCCGTTATTGAAAAAGCAGCTCCGTATATTTCGGAAATGCTGTCCGACATCGGCAAAAATCTTTTCTTTCCCAAAGGCATTCTCAGCCAAAGTGCCGAAGCCAAAGAAAAAGCGCACAGAATCAACGCCACTATCGGTATTGCCACTGAAAAAGGAAAGACCATGCACTTTCCTTCGGTGATGGAGCCTCTGTCAGATATTAGACCCGAAGAATCTCTGACGTACGCACCGTCTTTCGGTATCCCGGCATTGCGTAAAGCTTGGCAGTCTGCTTTATTTGACAAAAATCCGTCATTGACCGGCAAAACCGTCAGTCTTCCAGTGGTATCCTGCGGAATCACTCATGGCGTCAGCATAGCTGCGGATATGTTCGTCAATCCGGGCGATGTAGTGATTCTGCCGGAAATGATGTGGGGCAACTATACGATGATCCTGTCTGTGAGAAAAGGCGCGAAAATAGTGAATTATGAAACATTCACCTCTTCCGGCAGTTACAACATAGCGGCATTCGCAGATGCAATCAGAGCCGAAGCAAAAACGCATAAAAAAATCATCGTATTGCTCAATTTTCCGCATAATCCGAGCGGTTATTCGATAAGAGCATCGGAAGCCGGGGATATCGTGAACGTACTGACGGAAATCGCGGAATCCGGTGTCAATGTGGTTGCGATCACGGATGATTCGTATTTCGGTCTGTTTTATGAGGAGGACGTGCTGAAAGAATCTCTGTTTGCCCGTTTATGCGGCGTACATCCGCGTCTTTTGGCTGTCAAACTGGACGGTGCGACCAAAGAAAGCTTTGTCTGGGGATTGCGGGTCGGTTTTATCACTTACGGGTGCAAGTCCGAAGATTCGGCAGGCGTATATGATGCGCTGGAGAAAAAAACCGCGGGCGCGGTCAGAGGCTCGATTTCCAATGCGTCTCATCTGAGCCAGTCGCTGATTCTGCGCTCGATGAAAAGCGAAAAGCACAATCGGGAAAAACAGGAAAAATTCGACATCCTCAAGGCAAGAGCCGTGAAGGTCAAAGAGGTGCTGAAACAACCGAAATATAAAGATGTCTGGGATGTGTATCCGTTCAATTCCGGGTATTTTATGTGTCTGAAGCTGAAAGATACGAATGCTGAAAAATTGCGGGTGCATCTGCTCGATACTTACGGTGTGGGACTGATTTCCATCGGAGAGAAAAATTTACGGGTCGCGTTTTCCTGTCTGGAAGAAGATCAGGTTCAGGAATTGTTTGATATTATTCTCAAAGGCATTGAAGACTTGAAACGATAATCTGCATGATAAGCCCCCGGCTGATGATGGCCGGGGGAGACAGGAGATATATATGGTGCAGTCACCTGCTGATTCCGGATACCTGATGTCTTTCATTCTGAAAATGAAAGGAGAGGGGCTTCCTTCCATTGTCATCGATACATTCATATATTACTATGAGCAGATTCTTGCGGGAGAGACCGGGCTGATCTGCGACGCCCAGATCGAGCCTCTGGCACAGGATGATATCGAGGAGTGGGAGAATCTGCTGTGTTATTCGGATACCGGCGCAAGTCTGATGAAACACGCGGTGATGATTGTCTTGAATGGCGGTCTCGGAACTAGTATGGGGCTGACCGGTCCCAAATCGCTTTTGTCTGTCAGAGACGACAAGACTTTTCTGGATATTATTCTGAAACAGGCAGAATCCGCGAAGGTAAAACTGGTATTGATGAACAGTTTCAGCACGGACAGCAGTACCCGTTCAACATTGCAGAAAAACTCTTCTTCAGTCAGACCTCTGATGTTTTTACAGCATAAATTTCCGAAAATATTGCAAAAAGATTTTTCACCCGCGGTTTGGGAAAAAAATCCCGATCTGGAATGGAATCCTCCGGGACACGGGGATATTTATACCGCACTGATGACTTCTGGGATGCTGGACAAATTGCTCCGAAACGGCATCCGTTATGCCTTTATTTCCAATTCCGACAATCTGGGATCATCCATAGATGAAACCTTGCTGGGTTATTTTGCGGAAAACGAATTTCCGTTTAGGATGGAAGTGGCACCGCGCACGCCTGCGGATTGCAAAGGGGGACATCTTGCCCGCTATGAAGACAAACGGCTGGTTCTGCGGGAATCTGCCCAATGTCCCAATGATGAGACAGATGCTTTCCGGGATATCCGGCGATATCGCTTTTTCAATACCAATAATCTGTGGGTGGATCTGAAATATCTCAAAGAACTGATTGCTCAGG
>CAZMDM010000155.1:0-18439 GCA_964564775.1 uncultured Desulfonema sp.
TCCACACGTCAAGCAAACCGCCGCGATGCGAAAACTGACCCGGCTCCAGGACGGTATTCACCCGTTGATAACCCATTTTCGCCCACTCACGGATGAGGGTTTCAGGCTGGATGGTCTGGTTGACCGACAATCTTCTACGAGACGGCTGGTCGAAATTACCGAACAATCTCTGAATGCAGCCCGCCAGACCGTTGAAGGCGCAGGGCGAGTCGTCGAACTGACCCAGCAGCTCAGAAATCTGTCGAACTCTCTGACAGAACAGGTACAACAGTTCAAACTCAGAGGACTTCAGCAGCAGAAAAAATCGTCCGCCAAAACATGGATCGCGTAAATCAGTGCAAAGTGTAAAGTGAAATGGGGAGGGGACTTCATTTATGAACGAAAGCGCTTATACAGGCAGGCGGGGCGATCAGGCGGATAAAGAGCAGATCATGCAGTTGGTGGGCTTCACCATCGGCAAAGAACAGTTCGGTGTGGATATTCTCATGGTTCAGGAAATCATCCGCTCGACGCCCATCACGGCGGTTCCCAATTCGCCGGATTTTATCGAAGGGGTGATCAATCTCAGAGGCAGCATTATCCCGGTGATTGATCTGCGAAAACGCTTAAGACTCCGCAAGCCTCAGAGTGATCAGAAATCCGATATGTGGAT
This sequence comes from uncultured Desulfonema sp., assembly GCA_964564775.1. GTDB lineage: Bacteria > Desulfobacterota > Desulfobacteria > Desulfobacterales > DYRC01 > DYRC01. The sequence goes on from CAZMDM010000155.1 coordinate 653, forward strand.
TCTGATTATCAACGTGGATGACCGTACCACCGGTTTTATCGTGGATTCTGTAAGCAAAGTATTGAAAATCAATTCGGATACCATTGAGCCGCCGCCAGATATCGTGGTCGCGGGGCTTGAGAGCCAGTATATCCGGGGAGTGTGCGATATTGGTGATAAACTTTTGATTTTACTGGATTTCAGTCGGATTCTGCAATTGAAGGAAATCCGAAAGCTCAGAGAAATGGAGCAGGACAACTGATGGGCAGACGGGTTCTGATTGTGGATGATTCTTCGATTATGAGAAAAATGGTTCGAAAAACGCTTGAATCTCAAGCGCATACTGTTGTCGGGGAAGCCAAAAGCGGCATAGAAGCCCTTGATATGTATCGAAGTCTCAAACCGGATTTGGTAACCATGGATATTACCATGCGCGAAATGGACGGGTTTACCGCAGCCAGAGAAATTTTGAAATCGGATACAAATGCCAAAATCATCTTTCTTTCCAATCTGGATGAAGAACAGTATGGCAAAGATGCAAAACAGATCGGCGCATTGGGCTATGTCAACAAACATCGTTCGGCAGATATATTGAAGCTGATCGAGAGATGTTAAGTGTCAGGTGTTACGTGTCAGGTGTTAAGACGAAATTCTCCGGGCTTCGCAGGCAGGTGTGGATATATTTTCTGCCGATGCTGATGGTGATTTTCTGCATCGGAGCGTATCTGATTTACGAAGCGGGAAATCCGCATATCCGATATCGGATGGTTCTGGTAATGGTTGCTGCCATGAGTTTGCTGGTGGTAATTCCGTTTTTGTTTATCCGCAATATTGTCGAACCTCTGGAGTATATGCTGATGGCGGTTCGCAAGATTACGGAAGGCAAACTCGACACCACCGTTTTGATCCGAAATTCGGATGAAATCGGCAAAATCGGGGAACAGATCAATGCTTTATCGGTGAATATTCAGGAGATACTGCTGCATGTCTGGAATCACTCCCGGGATGCTGCGGTATTTTTGGAACGCATTGAGCAATATGTCCGGTCCGAGGGGAGTTGCACGCCTTCCGACACAGAGCGGGACATTGCTTTGATCCGAAACAGTATGGAAGAGATGCAGAATATGGTGAAGACCTTTGAATATTATGATATTCGGATGGATGACGACAGGCTGACGGCAAGAGATGATTCTACCGAAGAGCCGCTGAAGTCGGTCAGCCTTGCACAAGCCTCAGGGGAAAAGGAGAAAATATCATGATAGATGTATCGCTGCTTCAGGATTTTATTGCTGAAACCGGAGAACACCTTCAGGAAATGGAAAGCAATCTGCTGCTGCTTGAAGCGGATCCCGGAAACCGGGAAGTGCTGAATGATATTTTCCGCTCTGCCCATACCATCAAAGGTTCTTCGGAATATCTGGGCTTGGAAAAAATTGCGGAATTGTCGCATAAGCTTGAAAATCTGTTGGAAATTCTGCGAAAACCCGACAAAGCTCAGGCGCCGGACAGAGAGATGGTGGATATTCTGATGATGGCAAGAGACCGAATTTCCGTTCTGACGCAGGAACTCGAGCAATTTCAGCAAGAAAAATCCGATGTTCGCGATCTGATTGCCCGGATTGATATGACTGTTTCCGGCAAAAAGCAGGGAGCATCCGAAAAACAGGCAATGCCTCCGGCAAAGTCTGATACGGAAGATACACTGGTGCTTGGGGATTCTGTTTCGGATATTTTGAAAGAAGAACCGTCTGAAACCGATGACGCGGATGATGATGTGTATGAAGAAGATTATGATGATGAATTGTTTGAGATTTTTATTCAGCATCTCAAAGAAAATCTTTCTTCGATCCGGCATCTGATTCAGGAACTTCAGGAAGGAGAGCCGGTTGCCGCTATTTTGCTCAAAGCACTGGAACTGATCCGAAGTCTGTCTTCTTCTGCCAATTATATGGATTACAAAGGGCTGACGCTCTTATATCAGAAATGGATTGCGCGGATCGAATCCTTTCAATCCAAAGTGCCGCCGGATATTTCCGCAGCTCATCCGTTTCGCATCGAAATCATTTCCTTTATGGAAGAATTTGCCGGTAAGGTGATCGGGCGCTTTCCGAAATTCAAAGAGCAGTTCGATGCTCATATCGCGTCTGCCAAGTCTTCCGAGCCAGAAGAAGATATTCTTTCGATTGACATATCCGATATCGAGGATGATGACGATAAAGATGATGAAGATTCTCTGGAACTCGAACCGTCTGCATTGGGCGATGAGCCGTCGGTCATCGGCTTATCTGATCCCGAACCGGAAGAACCGATCATACAGAGTATGGCTCAGGTATTGCCTGAAACAGACGATGAGGGCGAGGTTCTCGAAATTCCCGAAGAAGCGGTTCTCGAAAAGCCTGAGATATCAGCATTGTCCGAGCCTGAGGAACCGGAGACTGTTCCATCTGTAAAAGCTGCCAAATCTGCGGATTACAGCGGATTGTTCGATGAATTGGAGGGAGCATTCGGTTCTGCGGATATTGAGGAAGAGATCGAAGATTCTCAGGAAGATATCGAGCAGGCATTATCGCTTTCCAAACCGGATATTCGTGCGGAACTTCCTTCGGAAGCCGAACCCATTCGGATCGAGGAAACAGCCATTTCTCAGGCAACAAAATCCCGGCACGAGGATGAAGCTCCGGTGATGCCGGTTGCGGAACAGATCACGGAACCTGCCGAGCTTTCCGCGCCCGAAGGTCCTGAGATGAAATTCACGCCGCATCCCGAAAGACTCGCCAGACAGAGTCTGAGAGTAGATACTGCCAAGATTGACTCTCTGATGAATCAAGTGGGAGAATTGGTGGTCAGCAGAGCATGGTTTTCTCAGTTATTCAACGAGATGCGGGAACTTCAGGAACATCTGCACCGCACGGCAAAACTGGATCAGCGACAGATGAAGCCGGTCAAGGCATTGACATTCCGCTTAAGCGAGGCGACTTTGGCATTGGGGCGTGTTGCCAATGAGCTACAGGAAGGCGTGATGAAGGTCAGAATGCTGCCCATTGCCCAGTTGTTCAATCGCTATCCGCGTCTGGTCAGGGATCTGATTCACGGAACCGATAAACGGGTCAATCTCGATATTGTGGGCGAAGAAACCGAACTCGATAAAATGGTGATCGAAGAGATTTCGGATCCGCTGATTCATATTATCCGCAATGCCGTAGATCACGGCTGCGAATCTGCCGAAGAACGGCGGCGGGATGGTAAGCCCGAAGAATGCCGTATCCGGCTGGAATCGTACCATGAAAGCAACCATGTGGTCATTGAAATATCGGATGACGGGCGGGGAATTGATCCGGCAGTCGTAAAAGCCAAAGCCATTGAAAAAGGATTTTATTCGGCTGAAGAATTGGAGCGGATGTCTTCCAAAGAAATCGTCAATATCATTATGAAGCCCGGATTTTCCACTGCAAATGAGGTCAGCAAGACATCGGGGCGCGGGGTTGGCATGGATGTGGTCAAAAAGAACGTAGAAAAGCTCAACGGCACAATTGAAATCGACTCTGCACCCAAAGCCGGCACGCGCTTCAGAATCAAAATTCCGCTCACCCTTGCCATTATTCAGGCATTGCTGGTGCGGGTCGGACACGATATTTTCACGATTCCTCTGGCTGCGGTGGAAGAAACGCTTCGGATATTCGAGCATAACATTACCACGATCGAAGGCACAGAGGTCATTCATCTGAGGGACAGCACTCTGCCTCTGCTCAGACTTTCGGAAATTTTCAATATCGAAGATGAAACGCGCAATACAAGCAAATCTTTTGTGGTTGTCGTCAATACCGGCATGAGGCGCGCGGGATTGGTTGTGGACGCGCTGATCGGTCAGGAAGAAGCTGTTATCAAGCCTCTGGTGGATTATCTTCAGGAAAGCAGTGGATTTTCCGGAGCGACCATTATGGGCGATGGCAGAATTTCTCTGATTCTTGATGTGTATGAATTGATCAACATGTCTATCGGAAGGCAAATCAGACAAAACAAAATGCCGATGGCTCAGTCTGCCTGATTTCGGCAAGAATATGAAAAAAAAGCAGGTTCTTCTGGTAGATGATGAAACATACATTCTGGACATGATCGCATGGTATCTGTCCGAAGATCAGGAGTTTTATAAGGTTGTTCTGGCGGAAAGCGCGGAACAGGCAATTGAAATTATTGCCCGCGAGCCTATCTCTTTGGTTGTCGCGGATATCAACATTCCCGGCATGTCGGTTCTCGATCTGCTGGCATACATCCGAAACCGTTATCCGCAGATCAAAGTCATTCTGATGACCGGCGAAACAATCGATCAGATTCGTAAAGATGTTCAGCAAAGCGGCTGTCTGTATTTTTTGCAGAAACCTCTTGAAATGAAATCATTGAAAAAGCTGATTGAGGATGAACTCGGCAAAAGCGATGAAGGTTTCTGCGGAACTTTGAAGAATATCCAGCTGACCGATCTGATCCAACTGTGCTGCCACGCGGCCATCAACCCTGCTATCCGGGTATTCAAAGGCGATAAAGAAGGTATGATTTTCATCCGGGAAGGCGATATAGTCCATGCGGTTTGCCGAGATCGTGTCGGCGAATCCGCATTTTATGAAATTTTGGGCTGGAAAAGCGGCAGATTCGAGACCTTGGGAGAGATGCCGATTTCTCAGATCAGCATTTCCAAAAGCTGGCATTTTATGCTCATGGAAGCCGCACGGAAAAGCGATGAGAATAGTGTTGAAAAATTTCAGCCCTCAATCCTCAGTCCTTCTAAAATCCGTGTTCTGATTGCCGATGATTCCTCCATGATGTGCAAAGTTCTGAGTGAACTTTTGTCTTCGGATAAAGATATCGAGGTTGTCGGTACTGCCAAAAACGGTGAAGAAGCTCTGGTAAAAATGGAAGAACTCAGACCGGATATCATTACGCTGGATGTGAATATGCCGGTCATGGACGGCGTTACGGCGTTGAAGCATATTATGATTAAAAAACCCAGACCGGTGGTCATGCTAAGTAATATCGGAGAAGAGACTCAGAGCAGTATTTCGGATTTTTTAAGACTCGGCGCGGTGGATGTTTTATCCAAGCCGGTCAGAAGCAAAGATATGAGTATTCAGCGCAGACAACTGACTCAGCGCATCCGGCAGGCAGCGTCCGCCAGAATGGAAAATTTCAGGCGCATGAAAGAACCCAAGCCGATTTCGGATAAACTGCCTGTCAGTTCCGAAAATCCGTGCGAAAAGCTTGTGATTGTCAATTCCGGTATCGGCGGATACGCGGATATGCTCGAAATCCTTTGTGCCTCTGTGCCTATGACTCTTTGTGCCTCTACCTGCATAGTCGTATTTCAGACCATGCTAAAAGAATTTGTAAAGCATTTGTCCGAATATTTCGATCAGAGGAGCCGATTTCAGGTTCTGCCTCTGCAAGAAACGATCCGTCCGAACGCGGGATATGGTTATATCGGTGCGAATGACTCTGAGAATAATGAGTTTGACAGATTTCTGACATCTTTGGATAAAACCGATGTTACGATTGTGCTGTTATCCGGTGCCTGCATCGGAAATATCAATATTTTAAACGAGATTCATCAGCAGGGCGCACGGGTTATCGTTCAGAAGCCGTCTTTGTGCATGGTTTCCAAGCCGATAGAAACTGTGATTCGTGCCGGAATTGCGGATGGAGAACTCGCGACTGCGGATATCATCGCTGAAATTTTCTGACAAGCAGGGAGAGAGTCATGGAATGCCCCCCCAAGCTCAGAGTCCTTGTTGTGGATGATACGGCATTTATGAGAAAAGCCGTAACCCAGATTCTTCAAACCGATCCGATGATCGAGGTGGTGGATAATGCCAAAAACGGCAAAGAGGCGGTGGAAAAAGTCAAAGCATTGAAACCGGATGTGATTACAATGGATATTGACATGCCGGTCATGGACGGACTCAGAGCCATCCGCCATCTGATGATCGAAGCACCTGTACCGATTGTGGTGTTAAGCTCTATGATTAATGACGGAGTCGTTACATTCGAGGCATTGCGGCTGGGGGTGATGGATTTCATACCGAAACCTCTCGGCGTGATTTCCACAGATGCCAAGACCATTGCTCAGATTGTCAACCGCGTCAAAATTGCCTGCGGGATGAAAATCGGAAATGTCAGGCGGGTTCGTCTTCCCAGACGGTGGGCAATTACCGAGCGTGTCGAAAAGCTGTATGCCTATCGTCCCCTGGATTATCTGGTAACTGTCGGCACGACTCTGAGCGGTCCCAATACCATGATCCGGGTATTGTCCAAGCTTCCTCCGACACTGCCTGCTGCGGTGGTCGTGGTTCAGGAACTTTCTCCCAGAATTCTATCGTCATTTGCAAAAAGATTCAATGACACGGTTCCGTGGCGCATCGAAGAAGCCAAAAACGGAATAGCGATTGAGCAGGGAACATGCTATATTGCCTCAAACGAATTTTCACTGACGGTTCAAAATGACAGCAAAGGACATCCGTGCCTGAATTGCGGCGCCGGAGTTGCATATCCGCTGGATCTGCTGTTCAGCAGTGCAGCCCGCATATTCCGCCAGAACACTATCGGGATTCTGCTCAGTGGTCTGGGAGATGACGGCGCGGAAGGATTTGCCGCAATCAAAGAAGAAATGGGGCTGACCATTGCCAAAGATATCAATGCCTGCGTGTTTCCGAACCTGACGGACAATGTGATTCGTCAGGGCTTGGCAGATATGGTCTTGAATGAGCGCAAGATTACGGAAACTTTGGAAAAGGTGATGCGCTGAGATCGGATAGATTAGGCATAAAATGAATTATTGGACAGAATTAAGCATCGAATATGCAAATCAGAAATCTTATTTGGATGATTTATTTCAGGTTTATCCGACCATTCCCGAAGGTATTCGGGATATAGATCAGGACAGTTGGGGAAGAATTGAAAAAGCTTTTCGAAGACAAAGCAATGATGAGCTTATCCGTGAACTTCTCAGACTTGAACTTTTTCCGATAAAGGACAGCTATGTTGCTTTTCTGAAACGCGATGTGTCGTCTATTGATCGTAACCCGAAAACAATTAACCGAATAGCCGGAAGATTATATGATATGGGACTTGATAAAATCTATGAAAGATGTTCAGAACCCAAAGAAACAAATCGCCAGATCGGTCCGTTCTTCAGACGATGGTTAAATAAGAAATCTCTGGGTATTCAACCGGTAGGAATTGAAGAGTTTGAAAATTCGAAACAAGATGCTATTCTTAACGGTAGTGATAAGGAATTGGCAGATTTTGCAAGCCGGAATTTTAATTATAAGCATGGAAAAGGTCTTGATTTTGTTGCGAGGTTTAATGAACGATATATCATTGGCGAAGCAAAATTTCTGACAGATTTCGGAGGACATCAGAATGCACAGTTTAACGATGCTATTGCGATTTTGAAATCACCGAAAGTAAACGCTTTGAAAATAGCAATACTTGATGGAGTTCTTTATATCAGAGGCAATAATAAAATGTATAAAGAAATTACTGGTAAATATGCTGATCTGAATATTATGAGCGCTTTGGTGTTAAGAGATTTTTTATATCAGTTGTGAGATATGTTTTTGAATTATATTTTAAAAAAAAATGAAAAACATGTTTTTGAAAGTATATCGGATTGTCAACTTGTAAAGCTGAATAAGACTATCAGCGAAAACAAACTGATTCAGGGTGATAATCTGATTATTCTGAAGAAGCTTATAACTTCTTATGATTTATCAGGAAAAATTGATCTGATTTATATCGATCCGCCGTTTGCAACAAATAATACCTTTACCATCAGTGAAGAAAGAGCCAATACCATCAGCAGCAGTAATGACGGAAAAATCGCTTATGCAGATACACTCAGAGGATGCGAATTTTTGGAATTTTTGCGTGAACGTCTGATTCTGCTCAGGATGCTTTTATCTGACAAAGGTTCGATTTATCTTCATATTGATTATAAAATCGGTCATTATGTCAAAGTGATAATGGATGAAATTTTCGGGATAGAGAACTTCAGAAACGATATTACCAGAATCAAATGCAACCCTAAAAATTTTGCCAGAAAAGCTTATGGAAATATTAAGGATTTAATTTTGTTCTACTCCAAAACCGACAATCCGATTTGGAATGAGCCGAAAATTCCGTATTCCGAAGCAGATAAAATCAGATTATTTCCGAAGGTTGATAAAAATGGCAGACGATATACGACGATACCGTTACATGCACCGGGACAGACGAAGAACGGTAAAACTTCCCAACAATTCAAAGATATCCAGCCGCCGAAAGGCAGACATTGGCGTACAGATGTTGAAACTTTGGAACAATGGGATAAAGAAGGTCTGATTGAGTGGTCAGAAAAAGGCAATCCCCGAAAGAAAATATATCTTGATGAGCAGGAAGGGAAACGGGTACAGGATATTTGGGAGTTCAAAGACCTTCAGTATCCTGTTTATCCGACAGAAAAAAACTCAGATATATCGGATTTAATTATAAAAACATCCAGTAATGCAGACAGTATTGTGCTGGATTGCTTTTGCGGTTCAGGCACAACATTAAAGTCTGCTCAGGAAAATGGAAGAAAATGGATAGGTATTGATCAATCAGAAGAAGCTATCAAGGCAACAATGAATAAATTAAATGATATTGATAGTTTATTTCGACAAACCGAGTATGAAATTCTGACAACAGAATTATCGAAATAGTTGTGTCATAGTGCTTATGAATGATCTATTTTTTAAATGAGAATTATGAATGGATGTCGAACAGCGGCGATCCTCCTATTCCGCTTGGACAGCCCCGAATTAGCGGCGGAAGGTTGAGTTTTCAGAAAAAAATCATACTAAGAATAGATCGGACTGCTTCTGACAGAGAGCATCCGGCTTTATGGAAAATCGCTGAATAAGAAGTTTTCGATAAACCGAGTATGAAATCATAGTCGCAGTATAGAAAAAGATAACAGTTGCGAGAAAAGGACATCTATGAGCATACAAAGCACAATCATTCCGGTTGCCAGCGGAAAAGGCGGTGTGGGCAAAAGCATATTTGCCGCCAATCTTTCCATTGCCCTTGCCCGGCGCGGATACAGCACGGTTGCGGTTGATCTGGACTTGGGCGGCTCAAATCTTTACACCTGTCTGGGACTTCCCAATACCTATCCGGGCATCGGCGATTATCTCAAGGTGGGCAATATCAGATTCCAAGACCTGCTGGTCAATACTGCGATTCCGAATCTGCAATTTATTCCGGGAGATGGCAGGATTCCGTTTATGGCGAATATTTCTTATGACCAGAGGCTTCTGCTGATCAAAGAATTGAAAAAAATATCCGCACAATATGTGATTCTGGATTTGGGCGCGGGCAGTATTTTCAATACCTTGAATTTTTTCGGACTGTCTCATAAAGGCATGATGATTACCACTTTCGAGACCCATTCGATTATGAATTTTATCATGTTTTTACGAAATTTTATCTTTCGGGTGATGTCGAGTGCGGTGCGCCATAACAAAAAAGTACTGGATATGCTGATTGATGCGTTTCAGCAGCCCATGAAGTTGAAACCTCTGACAACAGATATGCTGATCGGAAAGATTGCGGCAATGGATATCAAACTTGCGGAAGATGTTCGAAAAACCTGTGAAAAATATACGCCCCGAATCGTCTTCAATATGGGAGATCATCCCGATGATCTCAATATACTGAAAAAACTTGATATTTCTATACGACAGGGACTTTCGGTACAGCCAGAATATTTCGGATTCATCTCTTATGACGATACGGTCCGCATGGCTGCCAAAAAGCGGGAAGTACTGATGACAACATACCCGAATTGCAAAGCAGCCAGAAATATCGACCGGATTGCCGCCCGGGTCATCAAACACTGGAATACAGTCAGAGAACACAGTGCCGAGCGCTTGATCGCAGAAGTAAAAGAGTTATATTAAGATTAAGATAGATATTATAAGTCCCGTCGGGACGACACATAATAGCCCGGACATGTGCCGGGACAAGGAATGACAATACCGATGAATGTGGAACAACTTCAGATCATCACTTATCCTGAGAAAATTCTTTCTCAGCCGACAAAGCCGGTGCAGAATATCACCGAAGAGACTCAGAAACTGATCGGGCAGATGGCAGCCACGATGTATGCCGCTCCCGGAGTAGGACTTGCTGCGATACAGGTCGGCGTGGATCAGAGCATTCTGGTCTATGATGTTGCACCCAAAGATCAGGAGCGGGATTTGCATGTGTTGATCAATCCGCGAATTATTCACACAGAAGGTGAAACGCTTTCCGAAAATGAAGGCTGTCTGAGCGTGCCGGATCTCCGGGCAGATGTAAAGCGGGCTGCGGCAGTGATCGTGGAAGGATTTGATCAGGACGGAAAGCCGGTTCGGCTGGAACGGGATGATTTTCTGGCAATTGTATTGCAGCATGAAATTGATCACTTGAACGGAATCCTGTTTCTGGATCGTATCAGTTCGCTCAAACGCGAGCTTTACAAACGCCGGATCAGAAAAAAAGCCAAAGAATCCTGATGATCCTGCTTATAATCCCTCCTTTTTCAATTTGACAATATTAAGAGTCGCAAGAAACACAAACATTGCTGTCAGTACCGCATAACTTTTCCAAAGATAGGACATTCCAAGGTTGCGCAGGTATAAACCGTTGAGAATATCTATAAAATATCTTGCCGGAACAAGAAAGGTCAGCAGTTTCAGCGGCTTGGGCATATTGATGATCGGAAAAACAAAATCCGACAGCATCAGCGATGGCAGATAGGTAATCAGAATTGCCAACTGATTGGCAAGCAGTTGGGATTTGGTCACGGTCGAGATCAGCAATCCCAGAGCCAGCGCCACGCCGATATAGAGACAACATGCCAGAATCAGCAGCCGGAAATCGGATTTGGGGATCACTCCGAACAGCAACTGTCCCATCAGAATCGCAACCAGCACATCAATCAAGCAGATAAAAAAGTACGGAATGGCTTTGCCGGTCAGGAAATCTGCCGCACGAATGGGCAGAGAACGGATGGTTTCCATAGTGCCGGTTTCATATTCGCGGGCAATCACCAGCGAGGTCATCATTGCACCGACAATCATAATGATCAGCGCAATAATGCCCGGAATGATGAAGTTCCGGCTCTCCATCTCCTCATTGAACCAGATTCGGATTCGCCCTTCTATTGGGGAACGGATCACCGTCATGCCGTTTTTATTCAGAAAATCACTAAGGCGTTTCTGGTTGTAGTTCCCGATAAATGAGCTGATATAGCCTCTGGCTGCTCCAGCAAAATTCGGGTCTGTGCCATCCAGAATGATCTGCATCGGGCTTTCCCGATCCGCGCGCATTTTGGCAGTCCAGCCTGATGGAATCACAATCGCCAATGCAGCTTTTCCGTGATCCAGATAGCGGGTCAGCATATCGGTATCCCGCACATATCCCATGAAATCAAAATAGCGAGACGCATCCAATTTGCGAATCAGATCACGGCTCAAATCTGTGTTGTCATGATCCAGCACAATGGTTTTGACATTATCCACATCGAGACTGAGCGCGTATCCGAACAAAAAAATCAGCAGCAGAGGAATCATAAACGCCAGATACAAGCTTCTGAAATCTCTGATCAGATGATACACTTCTTTACGGGCAACCGCACGGATATTGATCGGGTTCGGCAGCATGAGAAGCTTCTTTCTATTTATTTATTTCTGGTTCTTTATAAATTTCTGTGGATGATCGAAGAAGCAGATCATAAATTTCGGGTTTCAAGCCGATTTTCTTTGCCGTTGCCGCATTGAACGCACTTTTCATTGGCAATTCGAATATCTGCTCCAATTCACGGGGTTTTGCGCCGTTGATGACTTTGGCAATGGTTTCGGCATGAAATCTTCCCAATAAGTTGATATCCGGCGTTGCGACACTGAGCAATACGCCCTGTCTGACCTCATCGCTTCCGAACTGTGAAAATGTAGGAATTTTATGGGCATTCATCAGATCAAGTATCGTAGGAAGGCTTTTCCGCGTTACCCCGTTGGACAAGGTAATATAAAACGCGTCAATTTTCGGAGCCAGTTCGGTGCTGCATCTTATTGCTTCCGCTTCCGCAGCTTCTATCGGTATGTCATGTTCTTTATAATAGCACGGTATGATTTCGAATTTTCGTTCCTTGGCAACTTTTTCGACATCCGCGATAGCCGCGTAACTTTTTCCCGCTTCCGAATTTTCGAATGCCACGCCCAGTTTCTTAAATCCGATCACATCATGGAAAGCCCGAATCTGTCTCTGATAGCGGTTCGGATCAAGACGCGCGTGAATATGGTCATAGCCCGAATCCTCAGCGCTTTTGACGATTTTGGAACTGAGCGCATCAGATACGGAACATACCAGAGTCGGAACCGAATGCTCATTGTTCGCCAAATCCTGTCCCGCCCATGTTCCGAAAGCCAGCATCAGATCAATATCTCGGGTTTCCTTCAGTCGCTTCAGAACGCGCTTTTTCATCTGTTCTCTTACATCGTTTTTCCAATCCGCCGAGTAATAGGCATCTGCCGCAAACTCCAGATATCGGCTTTTCACATTCGACGCCAGCCACGACCACAGTTTTGAGGTATCGTCTTCTTTTTCAGGATGAGAAACAGCGATGGTTTCGATCCATCCTAACTTTATCAGACCTTCAACCGTTGCAATCAGGGCTTTGGGATAAGTTTTATAGGGTCCGCCTTCCAGATATACGATATGACATTTTTTGATTGGCTGTGAAGGCGGTGATGTGGGATAAGTCTTTTTATCAGATGCAAATCCTATCGAAACCGACAGAAAAATAATGATCGTTATATTGAATAAAACTTTATCAGACAGTCTCATCATTACCTCCGTTTATCAACTTTTTATCGGTCAGAATATCTAATTCAATAGGCGATACTTCCGATCTTGTCAATCATTATAATCCGGATGAAAGATTCCGACGCCTGACGATCTGAAAGATTTTATTGGCAAGCAGAGGGAAAATACCTATCAGAGCAAACGAAAAAATCATAGCGGGCGAAAAAACATTGTCAGAAGTGCCGATTTCAGAGAGCTGAATTCCTGCGTTGGCATAAATCATGGCGCCGGGAATCGCTCCGATCTGACTCACGATATAAAAAATGCGGGTACGAATCGGACTGATGCCCATGAGCAGATTGACCATAAAAAACGGAATGACCGGCAGCACTCTTAAGGTGAACAGATAAAAAGCCCCTTCTGTTTCAATCCTCTGATTGACAGCCATCAGTCTGTCTCCGAAGTTTTTCCGCACATAATCTCCGAGCAGAAATCGGGAAATCAGAAATGCCAGTGTCGCTCCGATGCTGCTGGAAAGCGAAATGACAATTGTTCCGACCCAGAAACCGAAGACTGCCCCTCCGGCAAGTCTGATAAGCGTTGCAACAGGCATACATAACACCGTAATGCTTATGTAGATCAGCATATAGACCCCGATAGTCATTCCCGTATGCGCTGCATAATACTCTCTGAATATCTGCAAGCACGATTTCAGATGATCGGGTGTCACATATTGTCTCAGATCGGATATGGTAAAAAAGGTGACGCAGATTCCGATCAGAACAATCCCTGTAAATTTTGCATATCTGCCTCTCATATCTGTATTGAAATAGCCGAATTATTTGATGACTTCCGCTTCTTTATAAACTTCCACAGATGAACGCAGGAGCAGATCATAGATTTCGGGTTTCAAGCCGATCTTTTTTCCGGTTGCTGCATTGAACGCGCTTCTCATCGGCAGAGCAAATACCATATCCAGTTCGCGCGGCTTTGCACCATTAATGATTTTGGCAATGATTTCAGCATGAAACATCCCCAATAATTTGAAATCCGGGGCTGCCACACTGAGCAATGCGCCCTGTCTGACCTCATCGCTTCCTGCCTGTGAAAACGTGGGAATTTTGTGAGCATTCATCCGATCGAGTATCTTCGGAAGGCTTGTTGCTGTTATTCCGCTGGTTGAAACGATATAATAGGCATCAATTTTCGGAGCAAGTTCCGCGGCACATTTTATGACACCGGTTTCTGCTTCTTCCTTGGGTACGTCATGCACGTTGAAATGACATTGTATGATCTCGAAATTTTTTTCTTTTGCAACGGTTTCAATAGCTTTTATAGCGGCATAGCTCCGTCCGGCTTCGGTATCTTCGAAAGACACGCCCAGTTTTTTGAATCCGATCACATCATGGAATGCCCGTATCTGCCGTTCATGGCGGGTCGGATCAAGACGGACATGGATATGATCATAGCCCGAATCATCCGCAGTTCTGACAATTTTGGCATTAATCGCATCAGAGACGGAAAGTACCACTGTCGGGACAGAATGTTCGTTATTCGCCAAGTCCTGTCCCGCCCATGTTCCGAAAGCCAGCATCAGATCAATATCGCGGGTTTCCTTCAGCCTCTTCAGAACGCGCTTTTTCATCTCTTGTCGTACATCATTTTTCCAATCCGCCGAATAATAAGCATCCCCCACAAACTCCAAATATCTGCTTTTGACATCGGAAACCAGCCATGACCAGAGTCTTTCGGTATTTTCCTCTTTTGGCAACGAAGGAACAGCGATGTTTTCAATCCATCCCAGTCTGATCAGCCCTTCGATAGTTGCAATCAGAACTTTCGGATAGTCTTTATAATATCCTCCTTCGAGATATCCGATACGCCATTTCTGAGATGGCTGAACCGGAGGAGATGGGGAATACGTCTTTTTATCTGCTGCAAATCCTGTTGAAATTGATAAGATAACAAGAATCATCACTTTGAGTAAAATTTTATAGCAGGACATTTCTTTACCCTCCGTTATAAGCATTTATTTTTCGAATGTTCAAATCGTATGCGATAGTTCCGATCTTGTCAATCATCATTTTAACCTCAGTGATGAAATCCGAACTGGACTTACAGAGTGATTCTTTATATCTCCTGTTTTCAAATGCGATCAGCCATCGAGATAACGAAAAAGAGTTGCCTGAATCAGAGAGTTCTGATATTCTCATTAGCCTCTGCTAAAGAGAGTGGCAGAGAATTTATATGAAATCTCAAAACAAGCCACGCATACCCGGATATTTTTCAGATTCGAGACCGGGTTCGGAAAGGAAAACTGCATGTCTGCTTCGGAAGATTCTTCCGACATCTTCAATAAGTTGTGGAAGTTTTTTGCTTCGGTTCATCTGACGGTTTTTGTATTGATCGCGCTTGCTGCAAGTTCTGTGATCGGAACCCTGATTCCTCAGAATGAAGACCCTATGGAAAACATCGGGCGTTTCGGACGATTCTGGTTCACCATATTCGATTTTCTGAATATTTTCGATATGTATCACTCCGGCTGGTTTCGCTTTATGATATTGCTGCTAGGAGTCAATATCGTTGTCTGCTCTGTCGAGCGATTATCGTCAACATGGAAGATTCTGTTTCCGAAAGTCCCGAATTTCAATCTTGCCCAATTCAAAGCACATACCGGGCAGGAATTCGAAGTCAAGAACAACCCCCAAAACCTGAAAGACAAATATCTGTCTCTGATTTCAAAATATTTCGGATATGTTCGGGCAGAAGATACCGATAAAGGCTTTTGTATTTTTGCCGAAAAAGGACGATGGACGCGGCTGGGCGTGTATGTGGTTCATGCCAGTGTGCTGCTGCTGCTGATCGGCGGAATGATCGGCTCAATTTTCGGATTCGAGGGATTTGTCAATATAGCCGAAGGAGATAAAAGCAATGTGATTCGGCTAAAAAAAAGCAACCGTCCCCATCAGATTCCATTTGAAATCCGATGCGACAAATTCAGCGTCAGCTTTTATGAGACTGGCGCGCCCAAAGAATTCCGATCCGCGCTGACCCTGCTCGAAAATGGACAAACCGTGATGCAGAAAGATATTATCGTCAATCATCCGCTCCGATATAACGGTATCAATATTTTTCAGGCAAGCTACGGTTCTGTCCCATCAGACAATGTAACCCTGAGTTTTACCAGCAAATCTAGCGGAATGAGCTATACGAAAAAATCAAAAGTGGGAGAATCCGTAGAAATCCCGGAAGGCTTGGGAACTTTTGTCTTGAATCATTTTCATAATTCTTATGAGTTTATGGGACATAACATGGGAGAAACCTTTGTGGGAACGCTGACCCTGCCGGACGGCAAAAAAGTTGACGATGTTCAGATTCCCTTGCGATTCAAAGGCTTCGATAAAATGCGCCGAGGAGATGTGATTATAGATATTGCGGGCTATGAACCCCGGTATTTTACGGGACTTCAGGTTACCGAAGACCCCGGTGTGTGGGTGGTGTATAGCGGTTTTATTCTGATGATTATCGGCTGTTTTATTACGTTTTTCATGATTCATCAGCGACTGTGCATCGAGGTATCGGCTGTCGGAGAGATAAGCCGGGTTACGGTTTTCGGTACCTCGAACAAAAATAAAATCGGCATGGAGCGTCGCGTCGGAATAATTGCTCAAAGCCTTATCAGGCTTGATACAGCAGCATAAACCGTGAAAAAAACATTGATGTTTTCAAATTCCTGTCGTAAAACTTTTGTCAGGTTTAACGAATCAATGAGATAACCCTCAATTATGGAGACGAAAGATGGCAACAACGACAACAAAGTGTCCTATATGCGGAAGTGAAAACGTTACCCCTTCGCATCTGCGGGGATTTGAAACACTGATCGGCATTGTGTTTCCCCGCTCGCCATACCGATGCAAAGAGTGCTGGAGTCGTTTCTGGCTGGGATCAATCAAAGGACCGATGTTCAGAATCGTACTCGGACTGGTGGTATTGCTGCTTGCGATTTTCTTTGTTCTGCCGATCAGACAATTCTGGCACAAAGAAGAGCCTTCTTCGAAGACTGTATCCAAAGCTATCGAGAAATCGGGCAAATCTGCTCATGATAAGATCGGGAAAGAACAACAAAGCGCCGCGTCTGTATCCGCATCAGAAGAGGATGATGGCGATGAAGAAGAGGATAAAAACGCCGCATCGGTAAAAAAAGATATTGCGAAAAGCGATAAACCAGTCAAACCAGAAAAAACAGAGAAAGAGGTTGCCGGAAAAGCTGTAAAACCGTCTGCTCCGTCAAAATCCGATACGGTTGCGGAAGAAGAGGATGAAGAAGGTCCTGAGGCGCCTCAGTTGCCCAAATTGAAAGAGCCGAATGTGGAAGTCCCGAAAGGCGGCAAATCGCCGGCTGCCAAACCCATTGCCAAATCGCCAGTAGCCAAAGCCGAAACAAAGCCGGAGAAAAAAGTCGGACTCAAAGAAGAAATCGACGAAGCTGAAAAAACAGAGGAGAACGTTGTCGAAATTCCGAAAGGCACGGTAAGAAAGCTGAAAAGTATCAAAGCAAATACATCCGACAATACCGTTGAAATTGTCGTATCTGCCGATGGTCCTGTCAGAGATTACAAGAATTTTTTTCTGCTCAAAGAAAGTCCGCCGAAACTGGTTGTGGATATCAAAGGCAAGTGGAAATACGGCGGAAAATATGCAATGGATGTGAACAGTGATCTGGTCAGCAAAATCAGGGTCGCGGAACATAATGAAAAAGAATTTTTCAGAATCGTTATGGATCTGAAAGTTAGAGACGGAATGACTCCAGTCTTCAATGAAGATGCTAAAGGACTTGTTATTATTGTAAAAAAATAAACGGAAACGGCATGATATGGAAAAAATTTTCCCGCAGAACTTATCTGCCATAAGGAGGACTTATGTTTTTCTTGACTAAATCGGGAATACAAATTATAT
>CAZMDM010000156.1:0-4898 GCA_964564775.1 uncultured Desulfonema sp.
ATGGTCGGACACGCCCGGCTGCCCTGTTCCCCGCACCGCGATAGCTTTCAGATTCTTGGAACCCATGACGCACCCGACACCGCCCCGCCCCGCTGCCCGTGCCGAAGTATGAATGATGCTGGCATATCGGACAAGATTTTCTCCGGCAGGTCCAATGTAGCAGGTCTTGAATCCGCGGTCTCCCAACTCGGTCAAAATAGCCCGGTCAAAAGCGTCCGTCCTCATGCCTTTGTATTTTTTGGCATCGCGGATTTCCACCTTGTCGTCATTGATAACCACATAGCAGAGATCATTTGCCTTTCCCGTAATCACAATTCCGTCATAGCCTGCAAACCGGACTTCGGGACCGAAAAACCCGCCCACGTTAGAGTAGGAAACAGTCGAGGCATTGGGGTAATCGGATTTTACAGGCGATGTCATGGGGGATTTCGTAACCACGCAGGTTCTGGACGAGGACGGAACAGGCAGCCCTGAAAACGGTCCCGGCATGAAGATGAGCGGATTATCGGGAGAGAGCGGATCAACACCCGGTTTTTTCAGGCGATTCCAAAGGAGTTTCATTCCGAGTCCCCGCCCGCCGACAAATTGCTCAAGGTCTTCGGGTGCGATTGCCGTCTTTTCAATCTTTCCGCTTGAAAGATTTATATTAAGTATTATGCCGTTATATCCGGGTTTTATGCTCATTTTAAACCTCCGAAATCAGCCGTGCCGTACCAGTTTTTAGCCAGTTGGGCAGCAATTTTCTCCGGGGAAAGCCCCCGATATTTCATCTCAGGTTTGACCTCGACATAAGAGAGTGCCTCAAAAGGACAATGTTTTACGCATTGCGGATCACCGCCGCAAAGGCTGCACAGATGTTCCGGCTTTCCCGTCTCAGGATTTGGACGGATAACCCCGGTTCTTTGTGCAGCGCAGGCTTCGGCGCAGCTTCCGCAGGCAGTGCAACGGCTCTGATCATTGTGTATGGTGTAAGTCGCTTCATCTCGGTAAAGGGCGCGCCTGCCGGTCTTGGGATCCGGATCAACCGGACACGCGTTGACGCAGGGCGTATCCGCACACATCGCACACACATTCGGGATATCCACCTCCGGGTTGAAGCTCTCGACCCGAATGTTCGAATAGCGGGGATTTCCGAGTCCGGGCAGTTTTTCGCCGTTGACGGTTACAGGTCTGTTATAAGACGAACAGACGGTTTCGCACGTCCGGCACCCGGTGCATTTGCCGTAATCCACCAGAACCATCTTCAGGACAGGATTTCCCGAACCGGCTGCCCATGCTGCCGCATGGATTCCGAATTGAGCAAACAGGACAAGCGCGCCTCCCCCTATCCCGATGCCTTTTATGAATTCCCGTCTGGTAAGGCTTGTCCGTTCATCATTACCGTGAGTTTTCGCATCCTCAGCGGACTGTGCTGCGTAATCAAGTATTTGCATTGCTCCTCCTTTTACCTGTTTAGGATCGAACTACTTCACTGATTTTGCCAAGATATATTTGCCAATTTGCAGATGAATATATCATACACCTGAAAGAACAAAGGCAGATAGATCAATCCTGTTCATTTCTTGCCTGATCCTCCGAGTCTTTCGGAAATGGGTTGCACAGCGAAGCGAGGTCTGATAATTTGAATATTATCGGATAGGAGGAAATATCAATGCAAAAGCAGTCTGTTAATCAGGAATATGAGAATAACGGTATGAAAGCCGCTCTCGAAACTTTGGGAAAGAGTATTGCCCGATTGACCGATAACGGCGATCTGACCACGACAGCAATTCAGGGCTTGTCGCTTCATCGGAGAGAAGAAGCGAGCGAGCCGATCAGCATTATGTACGAGCCGCGTATTTGCGTGATCGCGCAGGGAGCCAAACGCGTGCTGCTTGGAGATGACACATACACATACGACGCGCATCATTTTCTGATTTCGTCTGTGGATTTACCAACGGTTGTGCAGGTTATCAAAGCGAGCCGGAAGAAGCCTTATCTGGGGCTTGTATTGAGACTCGATCAACGCGAAATGTCGCAACTGATGGCAGACAGCAAGCTTCCCCCGCCGCGTGTGCAGCAGTCTGTTCGCGGAATGGCAACCGGAGAGGTTAGTCTGCCGCTGCTCAGCGCGTTTCAACGCCTGATTGACCTGCTTGACGAACCCGCGGATATCCCGATTCTTGAGCCGATCATCCGGAGGGAAATTTTTTACCGTCTGCTGGTGGGGGATCAGGGGGAGCGTCTGCGTCAGATGGCATCCGCGGGAAGTCAGAGCCATCAAATCGCGCGGGCAATCGAGTGGCTGAAGGCTAACTTTGCTCAGCCGTTGCGTATCAATGATCTCGCAAGGCAGGTCAGTATGAGTGCATCCACCTTCCACCACCATTTCCGAACATTGACAGCCATGAGTCCGCTGCAATACCAGAAATGGCTGCGACTGCACGAGGCAAGGCGATTGATGCTCACAGAACGCCTGAATGCAGCCAACGCGGCATTTGAAGTCGGCTATGAAAGCCCGTCCCAATTCAGCCGCGAGTACGGTCGTCTGTTCGGCGACTCGCCATCACGCGATATCATGAATCTGCGTCAGATGACTGCCAATGAGATGTCCTGACCTGTATTGTCAACTCTCTGCCCAAAGTATCTCCGCCTTATCGGTCAAATTTTTATTTGCAAACAGATCGGAAATATTTTTCACTTGACAAATTCAAATGAACATTTTAAATTAATATTTAAATTATTTGTTGGGACAACACAGGAGATATCATGAAGGCGTCCAGAAAAGACTCTGCCAGAACCCGGCAAAGCCTGCTGACTGCTGCGAGCGAAGTGTTTGTGGAAAGAGGCTATCGCAATGCCACGGTTGCAGAAATCTGTGCGCGAGCCGGAGCCAACAATGCGGCAGTCAATTATCATTTCGGAGATAAAGAAACGCTGTACAGAGAGGCGTGGCGGCATTCTTTTGCCGAGTCCATAAAAGCACATCCGCCAGATGGTGGTGTCAGCGAATCCGCTCCTGCTGAAGAACGTCTGAGAGGACGCATCAAAGCGATTTTAAACCGAAGCGCGGATCAGAAGAATAAAGATTTTCTGATTTTTCAGGCAGAAATGACAAATCCGACCGGTCTTCTGCATGAAATCATGAAAGCGGAAATGGAGCCTTTGCGCGAAAAAACGCTGGCATTGATGCGGGAAATGCTCGGACCTCACGCGTCCGATGAGCAGGTCAGATATTGTGAAATCTGCGTTGTCAGCATGTGTATCAATCCCATGCTTGTCAGAAGAGTTGATCTCAGAGACGGACAGAAACCTCCGATTATCGAAGACATCAACGCGTTTGCAGAGCATGTGGTGCAATTTGCTTTGGCAGGGATTGCTGCAATCCGCAGTCAGATATAGGAAATGTTACAATATGTTACAATCTGATACATGATAATAACAGACACCGATGTCGAAAAACGTATATTGGCAGATATATGCTTCCCGGTCAGATACCTCCCCGAAATAAATTTCAGGGATAGAACTTGAAGCAGACTGAAGCCAGCTAAAAAATCAGCTCGATTTATCGGGCTTGAGCTTATAGCCGGGCGATTTATCGCTCGGTTGAGAGGCATTCATGGAAAACAAATCACATAAAAAATTTACCATCCTGCTGGTTTTTATTGCGGTGCTGGCAGGAGCGGGCTTTTTTGCCAAGCGGCTGCTCTTTGCCAAAGAAGAGGTTACATACATCACCGCAGATGTTGTCAGAATGGATATTGTTGAAAGCGTGCTGGCAAGCGGCACATTGAAAGCATTCAAAACCGTCGAAGTCGGCGCTCAGGTTTCGGGTCAGTTGAAAAAGCTTCATGCAGATGTCGGGGATCATGTGAAAAAGGGGCAGTTGCTGGCGGAAATTGATCCGGTGCTTCAGCAGAATGCGCTGAAAGTGGCAGAAGCCAAAGTGGACAGTTTGCAGGCGCAGAAGCGATCCAAGCAGGCATTGCTGAAACAATACGACGCGGCATACCGGCGTCAGAAGGAAATGATGGCTCAGGACGCGTCTTCGGTGTCGGATATGGAAAGCGCTCAGGCGCAGCTTGACACCACCCGCGCGGAAATCGCTTCTCTGGATGCCCAGATCAGGAGTGCCGAAGTCGAAGTGGATACTGCCAAAGCCAATCTCGGATATACGCAGATCAGCGCACCGATGGATGGTGTGGTGATCTCTGTCAATATCGAAGAAGGTCAGACCGTGATCAACACCCAGACCGCCACCACCATTCTGACACTGGCGAATCTGGATACCATCACCGTCAAAGCAAAGATTTCCGAAGCAGATGTCATGCGCGTCAAGCCCGGTCTGAGCGCTTATTTCACGCTGCTCGGAGATGCGGATACCAAATATTTCGGCAAGCTGCGTGCCATCGAGCCGGGTCCGGTTTCGAGCAGTACAAGCAGCAGTGCTAACAGCAGCAGTGCAAGCAGTAGCAGCAGCACCGGAAATTCGGCAATTTATTACTACGGGCTATTCGAAGTTCCCAATCCTGAAAACAAACTGCGGGTTTCCATGACCGCTCAGGTGTCTGTTATTCTGAACGAGGCAAAACAGGCGTTGTGCATTCCGCTTTCTGTGCTGGGCGATAAACAAAAAGACGGCAGCCATATCGTGAAAATTTTGAAAAACAATATTCCCGAAACACGCACGATCCATATCGGTATCAATGATAATGTCCACGCGCAGGTTACAGAAGGCTTGAATCTGGGCGATAAAGTCATTCTCGGCGACAGCAATTCAGCCGCTGCCGCAGAAAAAGAAAATCCCGCACGTCGCGGACCGCCTCCGAGAGGTTGATGATGTCTGAACCATTACTCGAACTTTCGCAAATTACTCGTTGTTTTCTTGCCGGAGATCAGGAATTTGCGGCACTGAAAGC
>CAZMDM010000157.1:0-7548 GCA_964564775.1 uncultured Desulfonema sp.
AACGCTCTTATAGCAAGACCGATATGGTTTCTCTGCGCTTTGGCAAGCCTTGCAAAAGAGCGTTCCGCTCCGCAGAACTGCTTAAGCCCGCGATGATATTCTTCTATTTTTCATCAGGTGTCGGGGAGTTATTGAATCAAAGGAAGAGTATGCTTAGATTTGTTTACGGTTAACTGAAAATCATGGAGGTGTCTGTGAACAAAGCTGCCCGCAAGCTGTCAGGAAAGTGGATATTGAGGAAAAAAAGGTTTTTTCTGGCGTTTCTGAGTGAGACAGAATTTCCGAATCCTAAGCGGATCGGAGAAAGAGGTCCTGAGTTTAAGTATCCTGAATGGCTGATAATGTTCATAGCCATATTGTCGGTGAAGTTGAAAATCAGGTCTTATGTAAAAATTCACAAAATGTCTGAAGAATATTGGGAATTTATATCTTCCGATCCTGACCTGAAGCCGATCAGTGAGCGTCAGCTCAGAGATCGCTTAAAAAAAATCTGCCATTACCCTGGAAAAGCAGCAGCGTTTATTTTTCAGATATTTCCTGAACTTAAGCGGTCAGAGAGTGATAAGTGCCGACAAAATGATGAACAAAGCGACAGGTCCTGTCTGGCATAAGAAATTGAAAGAAAAAGGAATTATTCCGAAAGGAGTTGATAAAGAAGCAACGTGGTGTAAATCGGAAAGTGACGGATGGGTTTACGGATACGGAAGTTTTTCGTTGGCATCTCACAATATTGTAGTTCTGGGATGCTTTATGCTGATGAAAAACAGCGGTAATGAAGCAAAACGGATGTGGTTTGAAACATCGTATTATCAGGGCATTGTAGATTATATTGTGATGGATTCGAAAGCTGACGACTACGGATTGTTCAGAGAATTGAGACGTCAGAGTAAGATGACATTGATTACAAAATGCCGGAATAATAAAACAAAAAGCGAAGAACGTCAGAAGATGTCATGGTTTATGGAAAAACATAAAAGTCTGTACAGGGAGCGTTCCTATACAGTTGAGCCGATGCAGGGCTTAGTAAAGGATATTTTCGATCTGAACGAATGCCTGATGCGTGGAAACAGCAGTAATCGTTGGCTTTTTGCTGCTATGGGGCTTGCTATTCAGATGTATCAGTTAAAAGCTTGGCGTGAGAATCGCTCAACTTTTAAAATCAAAGATGATGTGTTGGGATGAAACTCCCCGACACCTGAATATACGTTACCAATCTTTGGCAGGCACTGAATCATCCTGATACAATTAACAATTTGAAACTGGTAGGAAAAAGCTACGGTTCAGGAGCGATCAAAGTTGAACCTCGCAATCTTGACAGAGTTCCGATACCGGACCATATCGTAGAAAAGTATCATCTGAAACAACAAAATGAAAAGAGAGATGAACAATTTAAGCTATTTTGACAGATGAAAAATATGCTAAAAACCCTAACCAGATGGTGGAGGGCGGGCGGGATAAGCCCGCCGCTCGCTCACCTTGCCGTTAATCTCCGTCAGTATTCTGCTATTTCTTTAATTCCCGAAGCCCCACCCGACAGCCCATAGAATCATTGAAATCAAGACCTTACCTTCAACGACGCAGCATCCAACTTCCACAATAAATCTTTCGGACTCGACATATAATTTAGTGAAAATTTCTGATGCCCCCCGAACAGAAAATCGGTGTTTATGATTTCGGGCATATCAATCTTTTTCGGAATACAGATATATAGTTTATCTCACCCACCCGACTCTTTGGAGTATATAAATCACTTCCTCCAATCCGATTTTTCCGTCTCCGTTGATATCTGCAGCAAGCAATACGGATGGCTTCAATCCTGTTAGTATCTGTAATGCCACAATGACATCTTTCAGATCAATAACGCCATTTCCGTCAAGATCGCCATATCCAGGAGAAACTGCCTGAATATCTATATAATTCAGCATGGTATATTGACCTTTGATGCCTGTGTTCATGGTTAGCTTGTAGTCTGAAACCGTAACGGTTTTAGTTCGGACAAGATACGGACTGCTTGCCTCGTCATTGATAATGGGAACGCCTTCGACAACAACTTTATTGTGAAGATCGGTTCTGTTGTAACCCACAGAGACCGTAACCGAGTATGTTCCGTTAGGAAGATCGAACTCGAAGGTATTTTCCAAGCCGTAATCGTCATAAATCACGCTTTTTTGCAATTCGTTGACGGTTGCGCTTGAAAAATACTGATACTTCTTGATCGTACTGCTCATATCGCCGTACCAGCCGTATCCCAATGTCTCACTATATGCGTTCCACCCGATTTTCATGTAAGTTTTGCCATTGACCACTAGCGGATTTGCCGTAGGCGAACCTGTCGGATTTTGAAAATTGATGTAATAATTTCCTGGCGCACCTTGTGATCTCGGATGAGTTACCGGCGGCTGAATATCGGGAATCGAAGAAATCTCATTGCCGTTTTTAAGTCCGGTCAGGCGTCTTAAGTTATACAGAAATCGACTGTTGCGGGTATAGCTCGTTGTCCCGGAAACCATCTTGTTTGCAAGTGTATCGGAGGAATTGCTGACGCCGACTTCGGGGCGTTTGCTGCCGTTTAGCACATACAGATACTCGTAATCCTCGAGACTGTCCCGCATCAGTTCGAATCGGATCGAAGACACAAAGCGATGGTTGTTTGATCCGTAAGTGATATTGGTATTGGATGTCGAAGGCGGATACAGCATAAACGTATCGCCGTTGTGTCCATCGGTTATCGGATCTGTCCAGGGATTTTTGCTTGTCCAATCATTGATCGAATAATAGGCAAGCCCGCGAATTCTGTATTTCCACAGAAACCATCCGGTTAGCTTGCTTTCGATGCCCGGATGATCGAGCGTAATCGGATTGAAATATGGCGGACGGGTTCCGTGCAGAAAATAAATCCATGTTTCTTCACCGTTATTTTTTTCCCGCGCCTGAGACACATCGGGATTGTAATTGTTCAATACCGGTAACCAGATATCAATTTTGGCTCCAGGATATGTCGGATTGGCATAAATTTCAGGCTTGGGTTCTTCGGATACCATGAGTTTCAGATTTGGAGCGGCTTTTTTCAATTCACGCGCATACCAAGCCACCGCATCGTAATCTGCCTGATCCTGCGGCTCATTGGCAAAATAGTAATAGGCTTTGCTCAGATATCCGAGAGAATTCAGATAGGTCTGCATATCAGCGATATACTTGAACCATTTCTGGTTATATGCCGAACTGGGATTGTTGGCGGTGTACCAGTCACTGCTGCTCCGGGTCAGTCCGCAGAATGTCGAAGGACGCTGATCTGCCGAGGCATCGTTGTTCTGAAATGTGGCAGCCATGAACGATGAAAAGCCGGTTCCGTCATTGAAACCGTTTCCTTTTAGATACTTATTCGCGGGATACTCGAATCCCCAGATACCGTAATTATCAGTGAATTTTCTGGCAGTACAGTCGTAATCAATATAGGGCGCGCCGCCGCTTCCGGTCAACCCGCCTGACCACAGAACACTACTCGGCGTCAGACGATGGTCAATAAAAAACTGTTTTATTTTATCCACATAAGTCCAATAGTTGTCGCCGGTGCCGGTAACGCCGTATCGGGTCAGCACGGTCTGATAGCCGAACCCCATCTGAGAATGCACATGAAGCTCATCAGGAATAGCAAAACCGAAGACATGAAGTCTTACCGGAATACTGATGCTTCCGATGGTTACATTGGCAAGATAATCCCCTTTGGGAACGGTTTTCGGCACAAATACGCTGAACCAGAATGCGGTGTTCTCATTTGCCGTAACACTGATCGAAGTGTTGTTTTCGACGGGCCACAAAGGGTCCGGATAAGCGCCGGTTTTGCCGAGGCTGTCGCTTGCCTGAGTAATATTCACATATTTCACCTGATAAATTTCCGCTGTAATTCCCGAACCGAAACTGCCAATGCTGACGGTTACATTGCCCGAAGATGTCGGCTTAACAACAACAATAAACGGCTCGAACTCATTCTGCGCGGCGTAAACCTTCACTTCGGAGCCGGTATCCGAAGGCACGGTATCGGTTTTGAATACCCGCTCGCTCGGCGGTGTTGTCCACAACTGATATGCAGATGTGGATTGTGTGAGCTTGTAGGTATAATTTTCATCATCAACCGCCCATGATAGGCACGGAACCAATAAAATCATTACCCACAGAACCATTCCGCACTTTACACGTTGCACTTTACACGTTGCATTTTGCATTTTTGATTCCCCCTGTACAGTGGTTCGGATACTTTTTTTGTAAAATATTGTTTATACATGATTTTCATGTTTTGTGCGTTACATTGTCGAATTATGTATTTTCAATAAGTTATCTGGTATAATCGGCTTTCTTTTGAAAAAACTGTCTTTTACAATCTTCGGAATGCGCCATGATACCTTCCACCAGATACGATGCTGTATGCCTGATCTATTACACAGATAGGCGTAGGAACCGTTATGAATATCAAAATCAGTGCAAAGTGTATAGTATAAAATGAAAACGCTGTTTTCGGGTCAGAACAGTATTGTGAACCTAACCCGTATCTGCGTGAGAAATTTATTGAAAGAGCGTTGAAAATAGAATATCTTGCTATGAATCGTTCACCGAATTATGCAAGGAGGAAAAATCATGTCAGCTCAGAAAGATTTCGAAAAAGCACTGAATGTGGGGCGTCCCCCGAATATCGTCAAGCTTTTCCCCCATTCAAGGGCATTGATTGTCAGTGGAAAATTCATTGATCTTGCTATGTTACAGAAAGGCAATGCAATTTCCATCGCGGCAAACGGCAGAAGCAGTTTTGCCATTCGCGGGGCATTGAAAGCCGCGCAGCGCGCCAATTCCGCTCTGATTATCGAGATTGCCAAATCCGAAGGCACCTATTGCGCGGTCAATTTCTGGAATATTGCCCGTCAGGTGGACGCGTTCTGCAATGAAATGAACATCACGGTTCCGGTAGCGGTTCATGCAGATCATTACGGCATCAAAGGCGACAAAGATATTGCCATTGCCAAAACCGAGATTCCTTCGATGTTCGACGCGGGCATCACTTCGATTGCCATTGATGCCTCACATTTGCCGGATGATCAAAATCTTCTGGCAAATATCGAACTGAATCCCTTTGTTCCCGAATGGGCAGGTTATGAAACTGAAGTCGGCGAAATCAAAGGCAAAGAAGGATTATCCACTGTCGCAGAAGCGGCGTTTCTGATCAAGGGCTTGAATGCACACGGCATTTTTCCGAACTGGATTGCCTTGAACAACGGCACGACTCACGGACTCGAAGAAAGCGCTCAGGGGATTCAGGTGGAACTGACCCAGCAGATTCATGATGCGCTGACGCCGTACAAAGTTTCCGGTGCCCAGCACGGCACATCCGGCAACAGTTCCGACAGACTGCGCCAGATCGCACAGAAAACCCGAACCACCAAGGCGAATGTGGCAACCGCTCTTCAGATGATCTCCTGGGGTTTGGAAGTCAATGATTACGGCAATGCCCAATTGGACAAAGAGGGCAATTTTATCAAAGTGAAAGATCAGGGGGTTACGGAAGAACTGTGGCTGGAAATGGTCGCGTATGCCCAGTCCAAAGGCTTGAAAAAAGGCGATTACAAAAAGCTGAATCTGCCGTTTGAAAGTAAGCTTCTGGCGCAAGCTCAGGCAGTTCGCGAGCGCATGGCTGCCCGCGTGGAAGAGTTTGTCTATGGAATGCTGACCAATGTATTCAATGCAAAAGATACGGCTCAGATTGCCATTGATCTGATTTTGAAAGCAAATTCGTATAACCCGGGTCCCAAAGCCGAGCGGATCGAAAATCCCGATGACTGGACCGCTGCAAAAATTATCGAAAAAGCAAAGGCAATTTCCGGCAGCAAAGGACCCGAAGGCAATTTTGATGATTAAGAAGGTGATACCATGCCGGTCTCTGCATATCAGATGCTGAACGTGCTGAACCATTATTCGAAGCGGCTGATTCAGGGCAAAGCGCCTGAAAACAATATCACCCGGATTCGTGCCGAAGACATGGGAGATGCCATTATCGAAAGAGTGTCCAAAGACCTGATTCATACGATCATGACTCGGACGTTACGGAAAAAAGCAGAACCACAGAAAGAGGAAACATCATGACAGATCATGCAATCTGCCCCGGATTCAAGTTCGCGGGCATTGCTGCGGGACTCAAAAAAAAGGGCGGCAAGGATTTGGGCTTGATATATTCGGAAATTCCGGCAAAAGCTGCTGCAGTCTTTACCACGAACCGGGTCAAAGCCGCACCGGTATTGCTGGACATGAAGCGGGTTCAGTCGGGAATGTGTCAGGCGGTGATCGCCAACAGCGGAAATGCCAACTGCTGCACCGGCGACAAAGGCATGGCTGACGCGATTGCCATGACCCGATATGCTGCAAATCATCTGAATATGTCGGAAGAACTGGTGCTGGCAGCCTCGACCGGCGTGATCGGAATGCCCTTTGCCATTGAAAAAATCGAAGCTGCTGCGCCGGAGCTTGTCCGATCTCTGAAAGCAGACGGAATTTCGGACTTTGCTCAGGCAATTATGACCACAGATACGGTTCCAAAGATCGTCAGTCGCAGCGGAGAAGTGAGCGGCAAAAAGTTCACGATCACTGGCGTTGCCAAAGGCGCGGGAATGATCTGCCCCAATATGGCAACCATGCTGTGTTTTATCTGCACGGACGCAGACCCGGAGTCCGCGTTTTTGAAAGAGGCATTGCTCGCGGCTACGGACAGATCATTCAACCGCATCACCATTGACGGCGATACCAGCACCAATGATACGGTAATCCTCATGGCAAACGGCTTGTCCCGCGTGGAATTTGCCAATTCTGTGAATGAGGAGATTTTTCAGACCCTTCTGGATGATGTGATGCTGACGCTGGCAAAAATGGTGGTCAAAGACGGCGAAGGCGCTACCAAACTCGCGGAAGTCATTGTCAGAGGAGCAATGTCGGAAAAAGACGCGTACACCATCCCTAATACCATTGCCAATTCCAACTTGGTCAAAACCGCCTTGTTCGGGCAGGATGCCAACTGGGGCAGAATTTTAGCTGCGGCAGGACGTTCCGGAATCCCGTTTGTGCCGGAGCAGACCGATCTGTTTTTCAATGAGGTGCAGATGGTGAAAAACGGCATGAGCTGCGGCGCGGCGGCTGAGGCAGAAGCTACAAAAGTTCTGAAAATGTCGGAATTTACCATTACCTTGGATCTGCATCTGGGCAAAGCTGCGAACTCCGTATTCACCTGCGATTTTTCCATTGATTATGTCAAGATCAATGCGGATTATCGCTCATAGCCGACTGTCTGAACCACGATTTTCAGGATTCAGAGATTAGCGGGATTTTCTTAATCTTGCTAATCCTCAAATCCTGAGAATCCCGGTTCGGACAATATGCTTAAATCCTCATTTCCGAAAATACAATCCATTCATCTCATCCACTTTCCGACCAGCCAGAACAACAGCATTCCAGCCACAACGGTTCCGCCCCAGTCACTTCTAACAATCTGACGCTTCCGACGCTACAGCCTGG
>CAZMDM010000158.1:0-2880 GCA_964564775.1 uncultured Desulfonema sp.
ATTCTGATCGCTTCGGGCAGATCGGAATGAAGCGTCGGTTCTCCGCCTAAAAAAATCAAATTCGCATTCGGATGCCGCTTGGCAAAAATTTCCAGCCAGTCCCGGATAGTGGAAATCGGCAGAGTGCTGGTGCCATGCTGATCCGGGTTGATGTAACAATGCCGGCAATTCAGGTTGCACGCGGTCAGAATATGAAAAAACACATTTGCCGCGTTTTGAGAAAATTCGACAGTTCTTTTCATGGCTTATCGGTTTTCAAGGCAGTCTTTGGACAGGCATTCGTCAAACTCCACCGGGTATTTGCCGTCAAAGCAGGCTTTGCAGAAATGATTTTCAGGATGCTCGAATTCGGTCGCGCCCAGAAGTCCGTCCAGACTCAGATAATGAAGGCTGTCCAAGCCCAGATGATCGCGCAGCTCTTCCACCGACATTCTAGCGGCAATCAGTTCGCCTCGTGTGGAAAAATCAATGCCATAATGACAGGGAAAACGGTGCGGAGGTCCGCTGACTCTCATGTGAACCCGTTTGACGCCGAGTTCCCGAAGCGCTTTGACGCGGGTTTTGACCGTAGTGCCGCGAATGATCGAATCCTCCACAATGATGATTTCCTTGCCTTTGAGCAGAGATTTGATCGGATTCAGTTTGATCCGCACGCCGAAATCTCTCATGCTCTGAGTTGGCTGAATAAAGGTTCTGCCCACATAATGATTGCGGATCATCCCCATTTCGAAGGGAATGCCGGATTCTTCGGAATAGCCCAGCGCGGCATAAGTACCGGAATCGGGAAACGGCATGACCATATCCGCATCTACCGGCGCTTCACGGGCAAGCTGTCTGCCGTGCGCTTTGCGGATCGTATAGACGGTCTGATCGAATATCCGGCTGTCCGGTCTTGCAAAATAAATAAACTCGAAAATACAGAAGGTTTTGTTGGATACGATGCGGCTTTTGAGGCTTCGGATACCGTTGTCGCTGATAATCAGAATTTCGCCCGGATCCAATTCCCGGATAAATTCCGCATTCACCAAGTCCAGCGCGCAGGATTCAGATGCCAGAACATAACTGTTATCCAGCTTTCCCAGACATAACGGTCTGAATCCGTTAGGGTCTTTGATACCGATCATTTCTCCCTTGCCGGACAGCACCACAAACGAAAACGCGCCTTTGAGCCGGGATACCGTATATAACAGCGCCTGATCGAATCCGTATTTGAGATTGTTCACAAAATAGTGCAGAAAAATCTCGCTGTCCATCGTGGTCTGAAAAATGGAACCGGCTTCTTCCAGTTCGTTTTTCAGCATCGCGGCATTGACCAGATTGCCGTTGTGAGCCACCGCGTAAGACATTTTGCGATGATGCACCACAAAGGGCTGTGCATTGGTCAGAATGGAGCTTCCGGTCGTGGAGTAGCGCACATGACCGATAGCCGTATTGCCTTTGAGTTCTTCGAAATGGGAGATGTCGAAAACATCCGATACCAGTCCCATGCCCTTGTGAGAAGCGATTGCGCCATCACGGACAACGGCGATGCCCGCACTTTCCTGTCC
The DNA here is from genome assembly GCA_964564775.1 of uncultured Desulfonema sp. Taxonomy (GTDB): domain Bacteria; phylum Desulfobacterota; class Desulfobacteria; order Desulfobacterales; family DYRC01; genus DYRC01. The sequence continues at coordinate 1,548 of CAZMDM010000158.1, forward strand.
GCGATGCTGAAGCGCGTATAAACCAAAATAGGTCATTCTGGCAGCTTCGGAATGTCCGTGAATCCCGAATATACCGCATGATTCCCGTGGTTTGTCATAATATATCATTATTTTCTTCCTGATTGTTGTTTTCTGAACTTGAAATTCGGATAAGCGGAGATAAGCACAAAATCCGAAAATGGTCAATATGGGATTTGATTTATATTGTATAATTCCGGCTGCCGCTTCCGAAAATAAAAAGCAAAAAAACCCGCAGTGCGTGAACCCCACGGGCTTTTTTCGGGATCACAGTTTTCTAACGAGTTTTCAGTGAGTTTATGTCCATTTTCCAATACAGCATGAAAGGATCGCCTCCGGAGGGCTTTGCAGGATTCAGCGTGAACTGATATTCTGTTCCCTGATACCGGGCGCAGGGGATTGCCATTTTCAGGTCGTTACCCACCGAGGCGCAGTTTCCTGCGGTCCCGACAGAATTTCTCAGCCCAGAGAGATTCAATTTCCAAAGACCAGACGGATCGTCGGTCGCCTTGATGAAATTCAGCGTGGCGCCGTAACGCACACCCTGAAACTCCGCACAGGAAATGTTGATATCGTAGGAATCGCTGACGCAGAAACATCCGCCGGGAGTTGTCCCGATATTTACCGTTGCCGGTTCGGAATACGCAGCACCGTCATACGCTCTGAACGTGAACGAATCCGTGCCTTCGAATCCGGGATTCGGCGTATATATCAGATTCGGAGGAGTGCCGGAAAGCGTACCGTTCTTCGGCTGCGTTACCACGGAGTATGTTATCGGTTTGAACAGAAGAATGAACCAGTTCATTCCCGGAACATCCGGGTCAGTGCCGGAAAGCGTTATCGATACCGGATTGTTTCCGTCGGTGCAGACAGACAGCTTATCGGCAACCGGCGGCTCATTGGGAGGCGGACTGTAAGATGACTGCTCGACATAAACCGAGACAACCCCGGTCAGATTGTAATTTGCCGGACTGCCTGCCGCATTGTGTGCCACAGCCATTGTCGCATTGAAATTTCCTGCAGCGCTTCCGTTGCAGGTTATCGTGAAAACCTTGTTTCCGCCCACTGCTATCGCTATGGGGAACGTGTTCGGTGATACCGAGAACTTGGTCGGATTCGCACCGCCGAAGGTGATGCCCGTGATGTTCAGCGATGCGGTTCCTGTGTTGCTAACAGTCAGAGTTGCCGAAGCATTTGCCGGAACAAAAGAATTCATCGTCAGGTTTCCGTTCGGTGCTGGAGTGAAGCGTACACCGGAGCAGTCGTTACATTGCGGGTGAGTGTGTAATTCGCGGGACTGCCCGCGGCATTGTGT
>CAZMDM010000159.1:0-7520 GCA_964564775.1 uncultured Desulfonema sp.
GGTAATTTTATCTTTTGCCGGATATTTGCCCGTAACCGTTCCCAGACTTTCGATCAGAGGTACCGGGATAATTCGGACAAACTTGAGCATTTCTTCGATATTGCCGCCGGTATAATTCTGAATACTTCCCCAGATATACCCTGTACATGCACCCAAGGGACGGTAGTTGTCATACATCTTCTCGATCTGAGCATCGGAAAATCCGAATCGTTTTGCCAGAAATTCTTTGCTGGCATTGATATTCTCAAAGAGGTTCATGGCTAAAATCATCGGGTCTTCATAAGTCTGGGATTCGATCACGGAAATTCTGCCATAACTGCCCAGCTTGTCCACATTGACAAACTTGAAGCTGTATTTGCGGTTTTGGTCTTCAAATAGGAAATCCCGGTATCTGCTGCATATAAATTCCACAAAAAAGGTTTTGCCGTTGCCCGGTTCTCCGACCAGAACATACGCCATTTCTTTGGATGAGCCGCCTTCTGCCGCATCCTTGACATAGGAAACAAAACTGTTGATTTCTTCGTACATGCCGATGACATGTTTTTTTCCGGTTCGGAATATACTGAAATCATAAGTGGTTTTGCCATTCACCACGACTTTTTCGATATTGCTTTCCAAAATCATGCGGGCAACACCCTGAAACGCATTTTCGAATCGCCGCTTGCCCTCTTTCACCGCCTGCAGATGATAATCCAAAGAATGTATATCGCTCATTTTTCCTCCGTGAGATAGCCTGTTGAAGATTTTTTTATCAGACATACCTGATTTGAAACGAAAATGCAATGGTGAATAACAATTTGGCCGGAAAGAACAGTTATTTTTTACGATTCTTGATCACTGTACGGTATATGGTGTATAGTCGAAAAATCTTGATAATTTCCATATCCGAATCACAGGAGAGTTGTTTTATGACAGCGAAGAAAGCAGAAAACCAGACCTCTGCCGAAGTCTGGCGGGAGCGGCGTGAAAAAAGTTATCGTGAACGTGCGCTCAAAATGTACCCGTGGATATGCGGGCGATGCGGACGTGAATTTACAGGCAAACGCTTGAAAGAACTGACGGTTCATCATAGAGATCACAATCACGACAACAATCCGCCTGATGGCAGTAACTGGGAGTTGCTGTGCATCTATTGCCATGACAATGAACATTCCCGATATACCGACGCGGAATGGTATGGCAGCGATGAGCCGGGAGAACTTGAAAAATCGTCTTTTTCTCACAATCCCTTTGCAGGGCTTGCGGATTTGCTGAAAAACAAAAAATAATCAGGATGCATGATGACGGATTGAAACTCTGCCTTCATCCCCATGCCATGAAACGGGAGCGTGATGAAGGTTCGGATTTCAATCCCGGTATATATTTTCCGCAACAAAATGTTCTATCACAGTTCGGCGATTTTCTGCAAAATATATACGACCTCTTCGATGCCGATTTTCCCATCGCCATTCACATCCGCATCAATGAAGATTTTCTGATCGCCGATATCAATGCCGCAGAGAATCTTCAATGCAAGAATAGCATCTGCCAGATCAACAACATCATTTCCGTCAATGTCTCCCATCGGAACAGGATAAAATTCCGCACAGATTCTATGACCGGAGGAAGTTATACTCGGAAAAGTGTATTCGGAAATTCTGCCTCGCGATACAGCATCAGCGATCACATCTTTAATCCGATAGCCTTTGTTCGGCGTGATTGTGAACTTCTGACTGCTTCCGCAATTAACAGTTGCACTGCCGACCGGAGAGATACTCCCACCCGTTGCAGCACAGATATTGACTATGTACTGATATATCCCGAAATACGCGTCAATCGTATGATTCGCACTGACATTGGGAATGGTATAGGGCGGGCTTTTCGAAACTCCGTCCACCTTCACATCGGCAGTGTACCAGCATCCTGCCGGCTGAACAGTGAAAGATGCACTTTTACCGGGTTTCACAAGAGCATTTCCGTTCGCTTCGACAGAAACATCGGAAGATGCCGACACTGTAACACTCCCGCTGCCTGCTTTGACACTCGGATAAATGTGGTATCGGGGCTTGATTTCAGCTCCCGCTACAGTTACCGGTATTTCTGTGCCTCCCGTATCCGTAATATGGACATTTTCAAGATTCAGAAATGCATTGCTCAGATTCTGTCTCTGCAAGGTTACGGTTGTCAGAATTCCGTCCCCGTTAGGTCCCTGTGCAGGCGGTCCTTCGGTCATCACTGTACAGGTCAGCCTTCCCGGAATCTCATCATCCGCCAATTTGAAAAATGTTTTTCGCCCGGTTGATTCGATGAAATTACCGAACACCACACTTCCGGCATAGGTATCCGAAACATCCGGGTCAAAAATAAGGTCAAACTGAAATGAACCGATGTTCGTAACCCCCTTCACCCATACCTCAACCTTGAATGAGCTTCCGGTATCAACCGTATTGATCACTGCCGGACTGATGCTGACGCTTACCGCATGAGCCGGAGAAACAAAAAACAGCAGCATACTCAGAATCATCAGAACTTTTTTCATGGTCTCCCCCTGTGATATGCCCGGGCAGAACATATTCCTGCTCCGCCCGGATATTTTTTGTTTTATTTTAACATCTTCACATCCGCAACCATGATACATCCGTCATCATTCAGATCATAAAACGGATCGTATTTCTGCTGGTTACTGTTCCGCCAGATATCCTTGTGTTATTGTCCGAACTAAAATTTTCAGGATATTACGATTATCGGGATTTTGTCTGTGAGAACCGCGATGCCGGATTTCTTCAAATCCGAGCCGTTTAAGAAGCGAAATTACCTCTTTCGGCTTGAGAATCGGAATATTATCCATGATTACGCCACCATAAATACCTGCGTTCCGATAAACAGCGATTCCAATTCCGGTTCTCCGTCTTCGGTCAGCATTTCGATAACTTCCTGAAGATTTTTGCTCAATTCATCAAGCGTTTCACCCTGAGAATGAGCGCCCGCAAAACCCGGAATATATCCCACATACAGATTCGTATCAGGACATTTCTCAATAATTGCTGTATAAGCTTTCATAAAGCACCCCGTCAATATTGCCGTGATGGTACATTGTTATTCTTCCTCCGTATTTTCTACTCCCGCGCTACCGTTTTCATCTGCATACGTTTCTCTGAGGTATTCTGTGCAGAGATAAAAATCTGATGTTAATTATCAGATATTTCAGAAAAATTCAACAATCTTTTCAATCTGTCCTCTCTCCGTGTTTCAGGAAAGAGGACAAAATATCGGAAAAAAATCTTATTTCACCGTTTTCGCATTCAGAACCTTCATCACATCCGCGACCGTGATACATCCGTCATCGTTGAGATCGAAGAAGGGATCGTATTTCTGCTGGTTTCTGCATGAGTTCCAGTGTCTCACGATCATCGCAACATCCGCATTGTCTGTAACGCCATCGCCGTTGAAATCATAGGATATCGCACTAACAGGTGCTGCTATCGTCAGAGGCTGCCCGGAACGCGAGTGCATTATGATTGCCATCGTCTGGCGCGCTGTAAGGCTGATCGAAATATCATCCGATGAAAGTTCCGCGCTGCCCTGATATGTCCTGACTGTCATCATTCCCTGTACAGCAGCCGTACTCTGAAGCACAACCCGATAATCGCCGATATTCAGCTTCGGCAATGTAACTGTCTGGGTTACGTCAGCGCTCCGCTCAAAACTCGCACCTGCGATATATCCGCCGTCTTTGCCGATCAGATTATCTTTCGGGTCATACACCAGCAAGGTTGCCGGAGCTTTCAAAGTTATTGTCATCCGCAGAGAATCTTCCGTTACAAGCGAAGCCTCCACATGCGCCATAATCATCTGACCGAGTTCCGAATTGACACGCCAGTCAGTGAACGCATTATCACGCTTCTGACGTTTCGATCTGGTTCCAGTAGCAGTCTCATCCGTGCCTACCAGCGAATCCAGAGTCGGAAGATCGCTGTCCGCGCCGGTGATCTGCACGATCAGATCATTGAAATCCCAGTCCGAAGTTTCCGCATCTTTGTCCTCATAAGAATACGCCTTGCCCATGCCGTTGATATCTGCCATCTGTCCGAGGTACATGCCGTAAGCCGGATTCTGGGATACCAGAGAGAACAGCGGACGTTTGTTCACATCCGTTGTTGCCGGATTCTGAGACAGTGATGCGAAAGTCGAGTTCGGCACAAGAATTGTCGCAAACTGAGTTCCTGCGGGCATGGCAAAACTTTTCAAGCCTTTGTATGCGCCTGAGTTCCAGTCCCGGATTTCATTGCCGAGAATGCCCGAAAATCTTGCGCCTTCTTCCAAGTCAGAAAAAACAAGATATCCCTGCTCGGAGTTTGAAAGAACCCGTTTCACCGCTTCGGCAATAAATTCGGAAGAGCCGGGCGTCAGGTTTTCCATTCCGGCAATGTTGAAAATGCCAAATTCGCCCTGATATTTGCCGCCGTCATAGAGCCAGTCAATTTTTACGATGCCGGTGGAGTCAACGGTGAAGACGCCGGATGAAAACGGAGACGGCTTTGAATTAGGATCGGTCGGATCAGTTTTGTTAAGACACTCATCCAAGTTTGAAACTCTGTCATTATCCGTATCTGCTGAAGAGTCATCCACAAGGGGATTCAGATTATAATAAACCTCCACGTCATCCGGTATGCCATCGCCATCCGTATCAGGAATATCATAATCCTTTTCTTCAAGACCGATAAATTCAAAGTTGTAAGGCTCACCAGCCGGATTCACCTCTACTGCTACAATCTCAAATTTCCATTCGCCTTCTTCATTGACATTGACTACCATATACTCTTCGGTACTGCCCTTATACTGCTCTGTTACTTCAGGGCTTTGAGAAGTCAATATCTTGCCGGACGGCGTTGTGATTAAAAAAAGAGCTTCAACATATTTTGAAGATGTCTATGCACAAAATTCAATTCTATAAATCCGAATTCTTTGGAAAGTCCTGTAGAAACGACACCTAATAGACTGGAAATTCATTTCCGGGATTAATTTTCGGAATTCAAGACATTGCACACTAAGCGGAAATGGTGTATTCTCGGCACGCTTGATAATTCGATATAAAGGAAACTGATGTGTTTGGTACATGGGTCAATACGGCAGCAATTATTGCAGGCAGCCTTGTAGGGATAATTCTCAAAGGCGGGATTCCCAAAGCTTATATGGGAACGATCATGCAGGGAATCAGTCTGGCAATTCTGCTGATCGGTATGAAAATGGCGTTGAAAAGCGATGATATTTTATTGATAATCTTCAGTCTTGCTATCGGAAGCGTGATCGGCGAGTTTTTGAAAATCGAAGACTATCTCGAAAAACTGGGAAAATGGCTCGAATCCAAGTTAAGCAGCAAAGGAGACGGGTTTTCGAAGGGATTTGTAACTGCCAGTCTGCTGTTCTGCGTGGGATCGATGGCAATTGTCGGTTCATTGGAAAGCGAACTGACGGGCAATCATCAGACATTGTTTGCCAAATCCGTGCTGGATGGATTTTCGGCAATTGTATTTGCCTCGTCATTGGGCATCGGTGTCATGTTTTCCGCAGTATCGGTGCTGATTTATCAGGGAATCATCAGCCTCGGGGCGGGTTTGATCAAGCCGTTTCTGATACCGGAAGTGATTGCCCAGATTTCGGCTGTCGGCGGCTTGCTGATCGTTGCGATTGGATTCAATATTCTGCAAATCATAAAAATCAGAGTAGGCAATATGTTGCCTGCGATTTTTATCCCTTTGATTTATTTCATCATCAGCCGTCTATGGTAATTTGGACCATAAGTCAATCACCACAATCTCTGGCGGCGATAAAATCCGCATCTGAGGTCCCCACGTTCCTGTTCCTCTGCTCGTATAGATTTTCGAGTTGTTAGCAAGATGGTGATATCCTTCCATATACGGATACTGAAGCGCCACCAGCAGTCCGAAGGGAAAAATCTGCCCGCCGTGTGCGTGTCCTGACAACTGAAGATCGAACAGCCCCAGACTTTCCGGTGCCACAGACGGGCGATGTTTGAGCAGCAGAGTGAAATTGCGCTGTCTGATCGAAGAAAGCAGTGCAGTCTCACTCTGCGGATAAACCACAGTCGGATCATCCACGCCGACAATCGTGATTCCCGGATCAATCCGTTTCACATCGCCTCTCAGCACGGTAAATCCGCACATTCTCAGAAACGTCAGGGAGTCTTCGAGTCCTCTGTAATATTCATGGTTGCCGGTTACTGCATATTTTCCGTATTTCGGAGCAATGGTCTGAAACAGAGCTGCCAGCGGAAACAGCTTACGCGGCGTGGTATCCACCAGATCTCCGGTACATACCAGTATATCCGGCTTGAGAGACCTGATTTTTTCGACAAGTTCTCTGACGTCTTTCTCCTTCGAATGAATTGCCAGATGAACATCTGAAATCTGCACGACTCTGACCGATGACACATCGGCTTTCAGCTTGTCGCTGTCAATATTCAACTGCGTGATCCGAAGCTGTCTGGCTTCCTGTGTGCCATAGACACATAATGCGATTGCGGCAAGGATCAATCCCAGCGCGGGCAGTCTTCCGGTCAGATACGGAAACTGATGCGTGGTAAAACTGTTGATTCCCCATGACAGCAAATCGAACAAGGTCATCAGAACTCCGCCGCTGAATGCCAGAAACACGAAGCCCATCCATATATATGCCAGATAAGATGCTGTAATCGCATGAGAATCATAGCCGTGTTTCTCAAGAATGCGCGCGGCAATCGGCATGACGATCATTGCGATCATAGCTATGATCAGAAGCCAGCGCAGAAAACCCGGCAGAATCACTCTGACGCGCACATAGACCAGCGCGTGCATCAGCCCGTAGATCAGCAGATAAACAGCGACAAACTTTGTCATATCAGGGGGTTCGGTATCCTTTCGGCGCTTTGAAAACCTCTTTGCTGATGGGACCTGTTGACACTTTTCTTAAGGTTACGATTCTGACTGTATCGCCATCGAGCGGCATCACCGTCATTACCGGAAAACCATCCAGTTTGTGCATTCTGCCGACAATGCTCATCTGAAATAGGGGATGCTGCCGCATAAACGGTGTCAGACTCTCATTGACCGATCTGAGTTCCTGATATGCAGGTACTTCTTTGGACAGCCATTCCTCATAAGTTCTGCCCATGAACGTTACCAGATATTTTCGGCACTTATATCCGGCAATATGCTTCACCTCATTGGTGGGAACTACTTCGATTTCCCGGCTCAGAGACGGATCGACAATGCCTTCATTGTACATATCCACTTTGAAATACATTTTATCAATCGAATTCGCGACATAGCCGGTCATCGCGCCGAAGTCTGCAATGGTAATGTTTTCACCAATATCCACCCGGCACGCGGTCGGCGTAAAATAATTTCTGACGGTTTTATGTCTGTCCGCTCTTCCCGGAACTCTCAGCAACTGATCAGATTCCCAATACACATCGCTGTAAGAGATTTCGGTACCGGCAAACAGAATCGTCAGTAGCCACAAAATAATGATCGGTTTTCTGC
>CAZMDM010000160.1:0-9493 GCA_964564775.1 uncultured Desulfonema sp.
ATCTTATTCGGCTATCAATGTGATAATCAATGGCAATGTAGCTCAGTTGGTCAGAGCATGCGGCTCATATCCGCAGTGTCCGGGGTTCAAATCCCTGCATTGCCACCATCTCTCAATAATTCAGGCATCTTCTGCTTCAGGGGATGCCTTTTTGTTTATGTGAGGAGTCCGTATGCTTCCGGGATTTGAAAGGATTGTGGAAGAACGTATCCAAAAAGCACTGAAAAACGGAGACTTCGATAATCTGCCGGGTGCAGGCAAACCTCTTGCGATTCCTGAAGACAGTCATATTCCCGAAGACCTCCGACTGGCGTATAAAATTCTCAGAAACGCAGATTGTCTTCCGCCGGAAGTCGAACTGCGGAAAGAAATCCGAAAAACCGAGGACCTTCTGGCAGGTATGGCAGATACTGCCCAGAAATATCGGGTAATGAAGAAACTCAATTTCCTGATTATGAAACTCAACACCATGCGAAATGGGGCTGTAGAACTCGATATTCCTGAAAAATATATGGAGAAAATCACGGATCGCATGGAATTCACTTTGTCTGAAAAGGATAATTAGCGATGTTCAAAGCAAAAAAAGAAAGCGAAGGTCTGTTCAAAGGGGTATGTATGGCATACTCCATTCTGTCTCTTCATCTGATTTTGGTTGCAGCGTTAGGGTGTCTGGTATTGTTTTTCAGCGGCGTGGTTCAGTATATGATGTGGATATTCCTGATCGGATCGGGATTTACCGCGTTCTCCGGTTATCGTTTTTATAAACGCATGAAGGAAGAAAAGAAGAATCTGGAAGAAATGATGGATTCCCCTTTGTTCAGGGGCAAAAGTCTTGAAATCAGTTTTCTGGGCGGTATTGCATCTGTAAAAGTGGGAGGAACGCCTTCTGCTCCGGTCTTGCCTGCCGCGGAAGGTGCGCGTATCTATCAGTTTCCGCAATTGGAAGATGCCGCGTCCATACGGGTTCGAGAACTGAGCGAACTGGCGCGTTTGTTTGAAAATAAACTGATCACTCTGGAAGAGTACAATCAGACCAAAGATCAGCTTTTTAACAGAAGCATAAATATATGAAAAAGCTAACGATTGCATTGTTATCCGGCGGAGTGTCTTCGGAGCGTCAGGTTTCTTTACACAGCGGCAATCAGGTTTTCGATGCGCTGGATAAAGAGAAATATTCGGTGATCCGTTACGATCCGAAGACCGATCTGGCGCGTCTGGTGGCAGATGCCCATAAGATTGATGCAGCACTGATTATTCTGCACGGCACTTATGGAGAAGACGGAACAGTTCAGGGAATGCTCGATCTGCTGGGCATTCCGTATCAGGGATCGGGTGTTCTGGGCAGCGCGATAGCCATGAACAAGCTTCTTTCCAAACAGCGTTATGAAAGCGCGGGACTTCTGACTCCGCCGTATCGGATAATCCACCGAAAAGAACCGTCAGATATGAAAAGCTGCGTAACTCAGTTGGGATTGCCTCTTGTCATCAAGCCGGTAAGCGGCGGATCGAGTATTGGCATGTCAATTGTTCGCTATGAAGAGGAACTGAACGAAGCAGTGGATAAAGCATTTGATTATGACAATACCGTACTGATCGAATCCTATATTCAGGGTATCGAGCTTACTGGCGGGGTGCTTGGTAATGATGATCTTCAAGCACTGCCCATTATTGAAATTATTCCGGGTAAAGGCTATGATTTTTTTGACTATACTGCCAAATATACCAAAGGCGCGACTGAAGAAATCTGTCCTGCTCGCATTGACGACGAGTTAACGCTCAAAGCTCAGAGTTATGCCAAAATAGCGCATCAGGCACTTTGCTGCAAAGGATACAGCCGTACCGATATGATCCTGAAAGAGCGGGATATTTATGTTTTGGAAACCAATACCATTCCCGGCATGACCCAGACCAGCCTTCTTCCTCTTGCCGCCAAAACCGCAGGCATATCTTTTTCCCAGCTTCTGGACAGGTTGATCGAACTGAGTCTTGAAGGGCGAGGGATTGTTTGAACTCATCAGTATAAGCTGGCCAGAAAGAAACTGCTGAGAAAGCCAGAAAACATAAATATCACGAAGCGGGAGTCGGAAATTGTCAGCGGATTCTGACTCGGAATTCGATGATTTTTCAAATATTTTCAGGATGAAAACAAGTATGAGAATTATGGATACCGTGAAAATAGTGATCTGTGGGATTGCAAGATGTTTCTTGACAGAAAAGCATTTTCCGAATATGAAATAAACACCGTTCATCAGCAAAATGCTGACAGACCAAATTTTAAACATCGGAGGAGAAAATGGCAGATTCCTATATCAAAATCGTGCTGAACGATGATCGCCAGAAAAAGCTTCAGGATCTGGGATTAGCCGCAGAGATCAAGGATGACGGCGGAAAAAAATGTGTATTGGTAACCGTGAATGACAAGGAACAGAAGAAACTGGTCAAAGGTTTTCCTGATCTGAAATTTGATGCGTCCAATACCTGCGTGCTTCCCGAAGAAGCGGAAACCAAGCTGTTCAATATTATCGGGGATTTGAAAACTCTCGATGTGATGAAAGTTGCGATTTCAAAGCTGTACAATCCGCTTGCAGGAAAGGCGCCTCGTTCAGCTCAGCGGTAATTCGCTGAAAAGAGAGGTTGATATGATAAAAGGAACATACACTGCTTTGGTAACGCCGTTTGGCAACGACTCTGTGGATTGCGAAGCCATCGAGCATCTGGTATCTTTTCAGATTCAGAACGGTATTACGGGGGTTCTGGCTGTCGGAACTACCGGCGAAAGTCCGGTGCTGACATGGAATGAACATAATGCAGTTGTGGAAGAAGTCAGACGCTGGACCAAAGGCAGATGTCTGTGTATTGCCGGTACCGGAAGCAACAATACCGCAGAAGCGATTGACGGAACAAGACATGCGGTGTCTGCAGGCGTGGATGCGGTGCTGCTGGTTGATCCGTATTATAACGGACCCAGTTCGCTCGAAATCCGGCGGGAATACGTGGCGCCTGTTGCCCGAGCATTTCCTGACGTACAGATTATTCCTTACGTGATTCCGGGAAGAACCGGCGCGCAACTTTTTCCCGAAGATTTGGCATTGCTGTATCGGGAATTTGAGAATGTGGCTGCGGTCAAAGAAGCAACGGGAAATCTGAACAATATGCGGCGAACCCGGGAATGTTGCGGAGCAGAATATTCCATTCTTTCCGGAGATGACGGGCTGACCTATCAGATGATGAGCGATCCCGGTATTATGGCATCCGGTGTGATTTCCGTAGTTTCCAATATCGCGCCCAAAGCGGTATCGGAAATGGTTGCTCTGCTCAATTCCGGCAACTCCGTGCAGGCAAAACAACTTGCGGATGCGCTGGCACCATTGTTCGATCTGGTAACGGTCAAAACCAAAGAAACAACACCCTTCGGCGAGGTGGAATGCAGAGCCAGAAATCCGCTGGCATTTAAAACTCTGATGCGGATTCTGGGAATGCCCGTAGGCTCATGTCGCCGTCCTCTCGGCAAAATGACGAAAAAAGGACTGGACAAAGTGCTGTCCTCTGCCCGGAAAGTATGGAAAGAAAATCCTGAAATTCTGAAACCCGTAGAAAGCTTTTTCGGTGTTGACATCGGAGAACGGTTGAATACACCCCGATATTGGGAAGGATTGTTCTACGAAAGTTATTAAGATTTATAGCCCATGTCCTGACGGCGTGGGCTATTCCATCATCCTATTTTATTTCAGCGTTGACTTCTGTTTAAAAATACTATTGCATTTTATCGGAAATTTTGCAATTATGGTGTGATTTTTGCTCAGGCGTCTGCCTGAAATCAGGCCAAGGGGGAAGACTTTTTTAATGGATAACTCTGCAATTATTAGCGAAACCTTACAACACAAACCTGAAGTCGCGGACAGCGACGCACCGATGGATTTGTACGAAGAAAGTTTCAAACGCTTTGCCGAAGGCGAGGTGGTTACCGGAAGAATTATTTCCGTAGATAAAGACCATGTATTGGTGGACATCGGCTATAAATCGGAAGGGCGTATCCGTATTCAGGAATTTACAGATGAAAAAGGCAATATTTTCGCCAAAGTGGGCGATGTCGTAGAAGTTATGGTAGAATGGTGGGATGACGATGAGGAAGTTGTTGTTCTGTCCAAAGATAAAGCAGCCAAAATCAAAGTCTGGGATGATATTAAACGAGCATACGATGAAAATGGAGTAATCGAAGGCGTTATCACCAATCGCGTCAAAGGCGGTTTTTCGGTGGATATCGGTGTTCAGGCATTTCTGCCCGGGTCTCAGGCAGACCTGCGTCCGATTCGCAATCTGGACGAGATGGTCGGCAAAACGTTCAAATTCAGGATTCTCAAATATAACCGGAAACGAAGCAATATTGTGCTGTCAAGACGAGCCATTCTCGAAGAGGAACGTGAAAAAGCCAGAGTTGCCACTCTGGAATCCATTCACGAAGGCAATATTGTCGAAGGTATTGTCAAAAACATTACGGAATACGGCGTATTTGTCGATCTCGGCGGAGTGGATGGCTTGCTTCATATCACCGATATTTCATGGGGGCGCGTCAAGCATCCGTCTGAAATATTTTCCGTAGGCGATAAAATCAGGGTCAAAATTTTAAGTCTGGATTTGGAAAAAGAGCGGGTTTCTTTGGGCATGAAACAACTGGCTCAGGATCCCTGGATGGCGGCAGCGGAAAAATTCCCTGTGGGAACAAGGGTTTCTGGCAGAGTGGTCAGTCTGACAGATTATGGCGCGTTTGTCGAACTTGATGAAGGTGTCGAAGGTCTGATTCATGTATCTGAAATGTCGTGGACCCGAAAAATTCGTCATCCGTCCAAGATGGTCTCTGTCGGAGAAGAAATCGAAGCGGTTGTATTGGATATCAGACCCGAAAGCCGGCGTATTTCGCTTGGCATGAAGCAGATCATTCCCAATCCCTGGGATATGATCAGCGAAAAATATCCGGTCGGAACCACTATCGAGGGAAAAATCAAAAATATTACTGACTTCGGATTGTTTATCGGCATTGACGAGGGGATTGACGGACTGGTACATATTTCGGACATCTCATGGACAAAACGAATCAGACATCCGGGCGAGCTTTACAAAAAGGGCGATGTGGTTCAGGCAATCGTACTGGATATTGACAAAGAAAACGAAAGATTTTCTCTGGGTATCAAACAGATTCAGTCCGATCCGTGGGATACTGTGGGGCAGAGGTATATTGTCGGCAAAGAAATTACCGGTACGATTACCAATATCACGGATTTCGGTATCTTTGTCGAATTGGAAGAAGGCATCGAAGGCTTGGTGCATATTTCCGAAATCAGCAAGGAAAAAGTCAAAACCCCTGCGGATAAATACAAAGAAGGCGATGTGATCACTGCAAAAGTGATGAACATCAACAGCGAAGAACGGCGTATCGGTTTATCTATTAAACGACTGGATACCGGCACATCTGGGGATGACGATCAGGCAATTTTAAGCGAATATATCAGCAAAGCAAAGCCCGCTCCTTCCACTTTCGGAGAAATTCTTCAGGAAAAAATGGCTGAAAAATAAAGCTTTTTCTGCACCGGGGCGGCGCCCCGTAACCGCCCCCGAAAGCGGATTCCTTATCACAATAAACACTCTCACGCTTATCGTCCGATCCGAAAATTTACTGCTGTCAAACACAACCGTGTCATGCTTCTTCCTCCGAAGGAAAGTTATATTTGAACAGACCGAATATTTTGGGAAAGCTGCGTCAAGTGAGACGCATTTTTTCTTCGGCAGCCGCCAGATGCTCAAGGGTATTTACGCCGATAAATTCATCCGCATCCTGAGCCACCATCACACCGATACTTTTGCCTTCACGATGAGCAATTCCGATAATATCAGTCAGATAATATTCGCCCTGAGAATTGTCCGGCTTCAGTTGCCGCAATGCGTTGTCCAGAAAATTTTTTCTGATGCAGTAAATTCCGGTATTGATAAGCTTTATTTTACGCTGCTCATCGCTCGCGTCTTTTTCTTCGACAATGCCGGATACATCGCCATTTGTATTGACAATGACTCTGCCGTAGCCTGTCGGATTGTCCGCGTTGACTGCCAAAACCGATACATCTCGGTTTTCGGCGTTGTATTTTTCCCAAAACTGCCAGATCGTTTCCTGCCGAATCAGAGGAACATCTCCGCATAATACGATAATATGCTCGGCAGAATCGGGAACAACCGGCATGGCACACGATACCGCATGACCTGTTCCCAACTGCTTATCCTGAAACGCAAACAAAACCTTATGATCTTGCGATACTGCCTGCTTCACCGCTTCTGCTTGATTGCCGACCACAACCACCACGTTATTTCCGACCACTTTTTCGGAAGCTTCGACCACATACAGAATCATGGGTTTTCCCAGAACCTCATGCAGCACTTTGGCTTTGTCGGATTTCATGCGTTTTCCCAGCCCCGCAGCCAAAATCACAATTGCAGCATTCATTTACGATATGTCCTTTCGATCTGATTCTTTGTTCATCTGTTGATACAGGCGCCACGACATCCACGCCAATATGCCGACACCGGCTGTCAGTACTGTCCACAGCAGAAATTTTTTCCACGGAAACGGCGGAGGCAGAGGTTTGAGCATATTACTGCCCAAAAGCTCGGTTTCCTGTCCCGGAATAGCTTGTCTGATCAATTCATATTTACCTTTCGCGGCAATGTTATCAAAGAGCTTATCCGCCTGCGTCCGAGATGATCCGATTCTTGCACTTCCGTAAGCCAGTTGAAACGGGGCATCGCCTCTGGCTAAAAATACAAGTTCATGGGGTATCCATGCAATTTCCAACTGAGGAATGCCCGTTCCCATACCTCCGCTGTCATCGCTTTCGATGCGCCAATAGCGATCTGTTATCACAGGATTGAGCAATACCGGCGTGTTTTTCAGAGAATTTCCCTGAACACTCAGGTTGTGAAATACGCCCCGATAGCGGATTTTCCATTCCGAATTCGAATTTGCACGCGATTTCAGGCTGATCTGGGCAATGCTGTTTTTCTGAGGCAAAATAACATTGATCCGATCTGTCGGAAACAGTCCTTGCGTATCGAACTCATATCCGGCTTTGACAGATATTCCTGTAAGCATAATCTGATTCCGATCCGGCTCGGATGTCATCGGCGAAAATTCCCCTTTGACCGAATACAGTCGCGCGCCCTGTTTTCCCGCAGACCATGATAATCGCAGATATTTGGCTTTTCTATCAGGAAGCGCAATCCGGTTTTGCTCTAGGTGATGCTCGCCGTATCGGAGCTTTGCAAGGGTTGCCGCAGCAATGATGCTCTGCCAATGCGTCAGATCATTGCTTGCATCAAGCGAAACAGTTGTTACAAAGCTTTCCGAATTGCTTTCCCATTTCAGATCGAGTTCATGAATCGGGCGGTTTGCCGCGCTGATATCTAGAATATACGCGCTGATATCGCCTCCCGAATGTTCGCCGGAGTTTGTCCGAATGCTCAGAATCGAGCCTTTGCCGTCTGCGGATAGCTGAAATGCGAAACTGCCGCTGCCGGATTCGGCATAAATCGGAAAAAACGGCAATGAAACAGGTTCGGGTGTCTGAGTCCTCAAGTCCTCGGAGCTTCGCAGAATATGCGGCACGATTTCGCCCTGTTTGTTGAAAACTCTCATGTCGCCGATATCCGCGCGGGTAATGTGCAGATACACGCTTTGGGGAAGCATGAGTCTGTACATCGGCGATTCACCGCTCACTGTGAGAGGCAATCCGTAGGCAAAATCTTCGGGAGAGATCTGCGCCGGATATGCCGGGATCGCTGAAAATAGCAGAAATATTGAAATTATAAGTGGTTTCATCATTCGATTCCTTACAGGATATGTTATCAGAAGACATCATCTGTCTCAAGAGATAATTTCGGAATCGCAAGCGCTTCGGATACAAATTGTGAGAATTGGAATCCGGCATCAATAATATTCATTGCATATCCGTAAAAGTTCGTGCTAATAAATTAGGAAAATCCATAAGAACAGGATAGATTATGATTGATGTTCGCAATATTTCAAAGACCTTTCATGTTCCCCACGAGGTTCGTGCGCTGGTGAATGTTTCCAATAAGATCGAAGCCGGAGAAGTGGTCGTGGTGATCGGACCGTCCGGTTCCGGCAAAAGCACTTTTTTAAGATGTCTGAATCAGTTGGAAAAAGCTGATACCGGCAGCATCGTGATTGACGGAATTGATATTCTGCATCCCAAAACCGACATCAACAAGGTTCGGGCAGAAGTGGGCATGGTGTTTCAATCCTTCAACCTTTTTCCCCATAAAAATGTTTTGGAAAACGTTACACTGGCACAGAGAGTAGTTCGAAAACGTTCCAAAAAAGAATCCGAAGACAAGGCATTGGCACTGCTTGCCAAAGTCGGTATCAAAGACAAGGCAAATGTGTATCCCGATCAATTGTCGGGAGGACAGCAGCAGCGGGTGGCAATTGCGCGCGCTTTGGCAATGGAACCCAAAGTCATGCTGTTTGACGAACCTACATCCGCTCTGGATCCCGAAATGATCGGCGAAGTTCTGGATGTAATGAAAACAATGGCAAAAGAAGGTATGACAATGGTCTGCGTTACCCATGAAATGGGCTTTGCCAAAGAAGTGGCGGATCGGGTGATTTTTATGGATCACGGCGCGATTATCGAGGAAGGAACACCGGAACATTTCTTTACCAATCCCACCCATGACCGCACCAAACTTTTTTTAAGTCAGATTCTCTAGGACCAATATTGTGTCAATACTTACAGACGCGTATCAGCGAAAACTGAATTATCTGAGAATTTCCGTAACGGATCGCTGCAATCTCAGATGTATATACTGTATTCCTCCGGGCGGTCAGATGAACAAACTTCCCTATACCGATATTCTGCGCTATGAAGAAATCCTGAGAATTGTCCGTGTCGGCGTGAAACTCGGAATTTCCAAAGTTCGGATCACCGGGGGAGAGCCTTTGGTCAGAAAAGGAATGAGAGAGTTTCTTAAAGAATTAGGAACTATCGGAGAGCTTTCGGATATTTCACTGACCAGCAATGGGGTACAACTGAAAGATCATATCGAATCTCTCAAGGCATCGGGCATCCGCCGTCTCAATATCAGTTTGGATACTCTGAATCCAGAAAAATTCAAGCTGATTACAGGACATGATCATTTCAGGCAGGTATGGGAAGGAATTTGCGAGGCGCATCGTGCCGGTTTTTCGCCCATCAAACTCAACATCGTAGCACTGAAAGGCATCAACGATGACGAGTTTTCCGACATGGCAAAGCTGATATTCGACTATCCGTTTCACATCCGTTTCATCGAATATATGCCTATCGGCAATAGCCATCTGGATGATGACAGGCAGATTCTTGCGCCTGAAATTATCAGACGCCTCAGCATTGCTTCCGAGCTTATTCCGATTGAAAAAGCAAAATATGACGGTCCTGCGGAGCGGTAT
>CAZMDM010000161.1:0-4515 GCA_964564775.1 uncultured Desulfonema sp.
ATCTGCTACACCATGACCGAACCCCGCATGGGCGGCGAGGTCTATAATCTGGATTACTATGTCAAAAAGGCAAAAGACCTTGAATCTATGGGCGCGGACAGTATCTGCATCAAAGATATGGCAGGCTTGATTGCGCCGTATGATGCGTATCAGTTGGTTAAGGCATTGAAAGCTACGGTAAAGCCACCGATTCATCTGCATACCCATTTTACTTCTGGTATGTCGCCGATGAGCATTCTCAAAGCCATTGAAGCAGGTATTGACATTGTGGATACCTGTATGTCGCCGTATGCGTATAGAACCTCTCATGCTGCTATCGAACCTCTGGTCATGACGCTGATCGGAACCAACAGAGACACGGGTTTTGACATTGCTCACCTGGCAAAAATCAATGAAATTCTTGAAAAAGAAGTGATGCCCAAATACCGCCACATTCTGGATGATACGAAAATGTCTATTATTGACATCAACGTATTGCTGCACCAGACCCCTGGCGGAATGCTCTCCAACCTGGTCAATCAGCTTCGTGAAATGGATGCGCTCGATAAAATTGATCAGGTGTATAAAGAACTGCCGAGAGTCCGAAAAGATTTGGGGCAGATTCCGCTCGTTACGCCGACCAGCCAGATTGTAGGCATTCAGACCGTCAACAACGTGCTGTTCGATACGCCGGAAGAACGCTACAAGATGATTACGGCTCAGGTCAAAGATTTGTGCTACGGCTTGTATGGCAAAACTGCTGTTCCCATCAATCCGGAAGTTCAGAAAAAAGCACTCAAAGGCTATGCCAGAGGCGAAGAACCCATTACCTGCCGTCCGGCTGAGGTCTTGGAGCCTGAATTGGAAAAAGCCAAGAAAGAAATCGGCGATCTGGCAAAAGATATTGATGATCAGATTCTGTATGCCATTTATCCGGTAACCGGCAAGAAATTTTTGTCTTGGAAATACGGTAAAGAAGCTCCTCCCAAAGAAGTTCTGCCCAGAACTTTGGAAGATGTCAAAGCAGAACAGGAACTTATCAAAAAGGCAAAAGCCGGAAAACTGGTTGAAAAGGTCGAAAAAGAACTGCCGCCCAAAAGCGATAAGCTTCGGACTTTCAATGTATTTATTGATGACGATTATTTTGAAGTGGGCGTGGATGAAGTGGGCGAATCTCCGGTATTGAAATATATTCAGCAGATGCCTGTTGCCGCCGCTGCTCCTGCTGCGGGACCTGCGGGCGCACCGGCATTGAGACCGGCTGCTCCGGCTCCGGCAAGACCGGCAGCACCTGCTCCGAAAGCTGCTGCACCTGCGCCTAAACCGGCTGCCGCTCCGGCTGCTGCACCCAAAGCTGCTCCGGCGGATGTTGCCGGAACCCCGATCAAAGCACCTATGCCCGGCATGATTGTCCGCTATGTGAAAAATGTCGGCGATAGCGTAAATCAGGGAGATACCGTAGTAATTTTGGAAGCCATGAAAATGGAAAATGCGTTGAATGCACCGGCAAGTGGTACCGTCAAGGCAATCAATTTCAAGAGCGGCGATTCTGTTGCGAAAAACGATGTGCTGTGCGTCATCGGATAGTATAAGTCTTGAACCGGGATTCACAGGATTGAAAGATTGCCAAGATTGAAGCCGAGCGATAAATCGCCCGGCTAGAAGCTGAAACCTGCTAAAGCAGGTTAGATGATTATAGCTGGCTTCAGCCTGCTTGAGCTTCTAGCCCTGAAATTTATTTCGGGGCTATATAATCATGCTAATCCCATAATCTTGAAAATCCCGGTTCAGACAATAATTTAAAAGGAGATTTCAATGAAGATACACGAGTATCAGGCAAAAGAGCTGTTCAGAAAATTCAACGTGCCGGTTCCTCAGGGCGGAGTTGCCTTTACGCCGGATGAAGCGGTATCCGTTGCTTCAAAACTGGGCGGATTTCCGGTAGTGGTCAAAGCACAGATTCATGCAGGCGGTCGCGGCAAAGGCGGCGGTGTCAAGCTTGCAAAATCATTGGATGAAGTAAAAACCCTGGCAAGCCAGATTATCGGCATGACTCTGGTAACACATCAGACCGGTCCTCAGGGCAGACTGGTCAAAAAAGTTCTGGTCGAACAGGGCTTGAATATCGTTAAAGAATTGTATCTGAGCATTTTGCCGGATCGTGCCACAGCCACCAACGTCATTATGGCAAGTGAAGCAGGCGGCATGGATATTGAGGCTGTTGCGGAAAAAACACCGGAAAAGATTATCAAAGTCTCGGTCAATCCACTCATGGGGATTCAGGCTTATCATGTCCGTGAAGTGGCTTACGGCTTAAATATTCCGGCTGCGGCTATGAAAGAATTTTCCGGTCTGCTGACCAATCTGTACAAAGTATTTGCCGCGTATGACTGCTCACTGGTGGAAATTAATCCGTTGGTGCTGACTGCTGATGATAAAGTGATTGCGCTGGATGGCAAGATGGATTTGGACAGCAATGCCATGTATCGCCACAAAGATGCGATGGAATATCGCGATCTTGACGAAGAAGACCCGTTGGAAGTCGAAGCCTCCAAATACAATCTCAATTACATCAAGCTCGAAGGCGGCAATGTCGGCAACATGGTCAACGGCGCAGGCTTGGCAATGGCGACGATGGACATCATTCAGCAAGCCGGAGCCAGACCCGCCAACTTCCTGGATGTCGGGGGCGGCGCAAATGCCGAGATGGTGGAAAACGGCTTCAAAATCATTTTGGGAGATCCGAATGTCAAAGGCATTCTGATCAACATTTTCGGCGGAATTCTGCGCTGCGATGTGCTGGCTACCGGCGTGGTCGAAGCTGCCAAAAAAGTCGGACTCAAAGTTCCGGTCGTGATTCGCATGGAAGGCACAAATGTCGAGATAGGCAGAAAGATTCTGGCAGATTCGGGCTTGAAGCTGATCTCCGCGGTTGATCTGAAAGATGCTGCCAAAAAAGTTGCCGAAATTGTGAAATAATCTTTGAAAAAGCGAGGATACAGACGTGAGTATATTTGTCAATAAGAATACGAAGGTTGTGGTTCAGGGAATCACGGGAAAAGAAGGTCAGTTCCATGCCCGCCAGTGCATTGCCTACGGAACCAACGTGGTTGCGGGTGTAACGCCGGGCAAGGGCGGACAGAAAATGGACGACGTGCCGGTGTTCAATACGGTCAAAGAAGCCGTCAAAATTGCCGGAGCCAATTGCAGTCTGATCTTTGTGCCGCCCGCATTTGCCGCAGATGCGATCATGGAATCCGCAGATTCCGGCGTTGATCTGATTGTTGCCATCACCGAGGGCATTCCGGTTATGGATATGATGAATGTCAAAAATTCCCTCAAAGGCAAGCCGGTGCGCCTGATCGGTCCCAACTGTCCCGGCATTATTACGCCCGGTCAGTGCAAGGTCGGCATTATGCCTGGACCCATTCACAAGCCCGGCGGACCGATCGGCGTGGTTTCCCGCTCCGGGACATTGACGTATGAGGTGGTTCACCAACTGACTCAGCAGAATATCGGGCAGACCACCTGCATCGGTATCGGCGGAGACCCGGTCAACGGCACGAATTTCATTGACTGCTTGGATGCGTTCCAGAAAGATGCGGAAACCAAAGGTATTGTCATGGTCGGTGAAATCGGCGGAAGTGCGGAAGAAGATGCAGCTGCATTTATCAAGAAAAACGTAAGCAAGCCGGTTGTGGGATTCATCGCGGGACTGACCGCTCCTCCGGGACGGCGCATGGGTCATGCCGGAGCCATCATCAGCGGCAACAGCGGCACGGCTCAGGGCAAAATCGCGGCAATGAAAGCTGCGGGAATCCATGTCTGCGAAGACTTGGGAACTCTGGGCGAGTTGTGTGCGAAGGTGTTTGGGAAGTAGGCTAAATTTTTAACGATAAATCAATCGGGGCAATCTTATTCATCGGGTTGCCCTGTTTCTTTCAAAAAGTATTGACTTATCAGGTAAATATGAATATATACTTAATATCAGTTATAAAATTTGAACTTTGAGTTACTATTATGACTCCAAAAGAATTTGAGCAGCAGATATCAAGAATTCAAATAGTATTGGAAGGACAAGGAGCAAAAGTTACATGGAATGCACGGATTCCTGATCCTGACAATCCAAGTCAGCTTAGACAAATTGATGTTCTCATTGAAAAAGGAAAAGAAAAAACAATCGTAGAATGTCGTTTACACTCTAAACCACAAGATGTTAAGTGGATAGAAGAAATTTTTGGTAGAAAGATTAGTTTAAATGCACAATGTGCAATAGCTGTATCAGCTTCAGGATTTACAAAAGGAGCGATTAATAAAGCTAATAGATTAGGAGTAGTTATACGGGATTTTTCAAGTTTAACGGATCAAGAAATAGAATCATGGGGACAGTCCACAAAAGTTAAGCTTGAATATATAAAATTTGATCTGTTTGAAATATATATAGTTTTTCTGAAATGCTTATAAAGCCTATTATAAATACATTTAATATGTTTAAAGCAATGGTTCGGACACTTTTTCATAACATATTGTTTATAT
>CAZMDM010000162.1:0-1635 GCA_964564775.1 uncultured Desulfonema sp.
GACCTATCATCCATCTGCGACCACTGCTCCCGAAAGCATCGGACACAAATTCGATCTTGCATTGATCTTCACAAAGTCTTATGATACGCAATCTGCCGCGAAAATCGCCCAGAAATTGCTTCATCAGGACGGCGTGGCATTGACGCTGCAAAACGGTTTGGGCAATCTGGAGATCATCGAAGAAATTGTGGGGAAAGATCGGGCAGTTGCCGGTGTTACGTCTCACGGCGCAACCATGCTGGCTCCGGCGCGAGTGCGTCATGCAGGAGTCGGCGCAACCACGATTGCCGTTATTCCTCAGAAACAGGCGCTTCTGAAAGAGATTGCCCAAGTTTTCGAAGCCGCAGGAATTTCGGTTGATCTGACAGACAATGCGGATAATCTGATTTGGGGCAAACTGGTTGTCAATGTGGGCATCAATGCGCTGGTTGCCATTTTAAGAATACCGAATGGCGTGCTGGGCATGACCCCGCAATGTGAAGTATTGATGACTCGTGCCGTAGATGAAGCCGTGAGCATTGCAAAAGCTTCGGGCATCACTTTACCATGGGCATCGCCGTTGGAGCATGTGAAAAAGGTCTGCGCGGCAACCGCTCAGAATCGGGCAAGTATGTTGCAGGATATTTTGCACAACCGGCGCACCGAGATTGGCGTGATTAATCGCACCATTGTCCGAAAAGGCGAAAAACTCGGTATTGCAACGCCGTTCAATCTGTTTTTGTCCGAGATGATCGAGGCTTTGGAAGCTACAGCCGATCATCGGATAAGATGAAAAGATAACATATTATGTTTATTGATTTTTTTTATACACTCAGAAATTCCGGCGTTCCGATCAGCCCCACATCGTTTCTGACGCTTCAGAAAGCGTTGAAACTGGGGCTGGTAGCGTCTCTGAACGATTTTTATACCGCGTCCAGAGCCATTCTGGTCAAAAGCGAGCGCTATTTCGATCTGTTCGATCAGATATTTGCTCATTGCTTTCAGGGCGCGGATATGCCGGATTTGGAAGAATTCGAGTTGGACGATATCGCTCGGGCATTGCTGGAAGAATGGCTCAAAGACCCGAAAATACTTGCCGATGCACTGGGTATGGATGAAAAAGAACTCAGCCGCTACAGCCCCGAAGAACTGATCGAATATTTCAAAGAGCGTTTGAAAGAACAGACCGAAAGACATGATGGCGGGAGTAAGTGGATCGGCACGGGCGGAACTTCTCCGGTGGGGCATTCCGGCTATCATCCCGGCGGAATGCGGGTGGGCGGCGTTTCCCGCAACAAATCCGCAGTCAAAGTGGCGATGGAGCGGCGATACAAAGATTATTCCTTAAGCGGACCTCTCACGCAGGCAATGGTCGGAGAAGCATTGAAACGCCTTCGCAATTTGGTTCCGTCGGGTCCCAAAGACAGGATCAATGTGGATGCCAGCATTTATCAGACCATGAAAAACGCGGGAGAAATCGAGATTGTTTTCGACCGGAGCTTAAAAGACCGTCTCAAAGTGATTCTCGCAATTGATAATGGCGGATGGTCAATGGATCCGTATATTTCAGTGGTTCAGACCTTGTTTGATTATGCCAAAGCCCAGTTCAAAGATGTCAAAACCTATTTTTTTCATAATACGATTTATGATAATATC
>CAZMDM010000163.1:0-1657 GCA_964564775.1 uncultured Desulfonema sp.
GCTTGTTATTCTGCCGCGTCCTAAAATACAGGATATTGAAAGTCCGCCAGCACCGCCTCCTGTCAGCAATGAAGTTTCGTCTGAAACAGAACAAGCTCTTACAGATGAAGTGCTTGCCGGAATTGCCGCAGCTGAGTCTGAGCCGCAGGTGTCTGCAACAGATTCTCAGATTCCCGAAAAACAGATCGAAGGACTCGGTATTCAGGCATTGGTGTGGTCGGAAGATCCGAAACGCCGCATGGTGATGATGAACAATCAGATTCTCCATATCGGGGATATGATAGAACGCTTCCACGTCAAAGACATCGGCAGCGATTTTGTCGTGTTGTCGGAAGGAACCCAGGAGTGGAAAATGCGGTTTCACATCAAATGATAGCAGGATAAAAAGAGTCCCGCTTTCGGTATTCAGGACTCTTTTGATATTCATACTGTTTTTAGCTTGTTTTCTTTTCGTTTTTCCAAGTATCTTTCAACTCGTCAAAGCCAAGATAGATCGCTAATCCTCCGCCGAGCAGCAGCATAATCGGAATGGAACCGGCAAGCAGATTCAGAAACGGTTTCCACCATATTGCCAATCCGATCAGTCCCAATACCGCGCCTACTGCTCCGCCAATCAACGTCTTCATAGAATTCATGGAATCTTCTCCTCCTTCAAACAATTTTATTTGATAAACAGACAATTATCCGAATAATACATCAAAACTATCATAAGAAATCTTCTAAGGCAAGCTTTTTCAGCGAATCATATCAAAATTTCGGAAACTAGGTATCGTATATGGTTTCAGAGAAATAAACGCCTTATCAGACGCTTTTCGGCTTTTTTCTGAACCGCTTTGTCAATGGACGGGTTCGCAGCAGGATATAAGTTGCGCCTGCGCCGCCGTCACAGGAACGCGCGCTGGAAAACGCGATCACCCATTTGCGCCAGGGACCTCGGGTCAGCCAATCGCAGACTTTGCTTTTCAATACGGGTCTGACCGGAGAAGAAAGCCCGCGCCCGTGAACCACCAGCACTGTCCGTTTGCCGCTCAGTACGGATTCCGCCAGAAAGCGGTCAAAAGCTTCCTGAGCCTGTTCCACATCCATTCCGTGAAGATCGAGATGCGCCTGTATGGAAAAATCGCCCCGGTGCAGACGCAAAATCAGTTCGGGATTGACCGGCTCGTATCCTGTTCCCTCGATATATTCGGAGGTATCCGAAACGGTAAAGCCGTAACCGTATCTGACCAGATTTTCCAACTGACGCAGAGATTCGAAATCATCGGAAGAAAGATTCGGCTCACTTACAGGAATTTCGGGAATTTCAGGTGTATCTGCGTATTTGCTTCTGTCCATCTTGGATACGCCCTGCATGGCGGTCTCGAATATCTGCTCATCATTTCCGGTTTTTGCAGGTGCGCGGTATCGGGGCTGAACCGCTTTTGCCGAATAACTCGGCAGAGGATAAAGCCGCCTGCGCCGGAGCTGATGTTCCAAATCTTTGAACGGTCTGAAAAAACCGGGCATCAGATCATAATAAAAGCGATCTAGTTCTTCCACTTCGAACTCGTATTTATAGCCCTTGCTCCGCAGATAATCTTCCATAGTGCGGATAATCAGCGATTTGGTGGTGCTGACAAGCCTTTCGAGACTGTGGGAGGTTTTTTCGGCTTCGGAT
>CAZMDM010000164.1:0-2933 GCA_964564775.1 uncultured Desulfonema sp.
CGGGAATCAGGATTCGCGGCGGCTTGAACAAAACCTACGATATCGGCGTTGCTGCATCTCTGCCTGCGGTTCCGGGAATGCCGGTGCCGATTCGGGCGTTGTGCGTTGCCCCCTTCGGTATGGAAGAAGGCTCTCACGCGATTCTTTCGGATCAGGAATTTATTCTGGTGATCGGCGAGTCGGTCAAATTCGACTTTTTAGGCTCTTCGGTGCGGCTGGAAGATAAGATCGGCACGATCATTGACGAGTGGGAGGACGAGATTGAAGAAATCACGACTATCGAGACCACTTTGGATGGTCAGTCCGGCACGATTATTCCGGTACTGCTCGAAATTAAAATTACCGAGATCGGAACACTTGAAATCTGGTGCGTGTCCAAACAGGACGGAAAACGGTGGAAACTGGAATTCAATGTGAGGGAACGGGAATAATATCACTCTGTTTCTGCTCTTCTGATTTCCGTATCTTTTTTCTGACGGATACCCCCTTTCCCTATTTGTTGACACCATCAATAATTATAGCTATTATTTATCAAAATTCGGAACGCGTATTCCGAAATTCGAAGTGCGTAAGGTAAAACCTATGGAAATATTCACTCCTGACACGCAGGAGCAGTCAGATACCGACACCGAACTCAAAGAGCCTTCGATGTACAAGGTGCTGCTCCATAACGACCATTATACTACAATGGAATTTGTTGTGGAAATTCTGGTGCTTGTATTCAATAAGCCGGAAGAATCCGCGTTTGCGATTATGCTGGATGTTCATCGGCAGGGAATTGGGGTATGCGGCGTTTACACTTATGATGTGGCAGAGACCAAAGTCAATACGGTTCACGCACTTGCCCGCGAGCGGGGTTTTCCCCTCAGATGCAGTATGGAGGAAGATGTATGATCAACAAAGAACTGAGCGCGGCTTTGAACCTTGCTGTCAGAGAAGCCAAAAAAAGACGTCATGAATATGTATGCCCGGAGCATGTGCTGTTTGCAATTATCCATGATCCTGAAGGTATTGATATTGTTAAGAACTGCGGTGGAGATATCGAAAACCTGAAAACATCGCTGGAACAGTTTTTTGCCAGCAAGCTTCTGCCGGTTCCCGAAGACCGAGATTATGTGTTTCAGCAGACCGCCGGATTTCAGCGTATTATTCAGCGCGCAGTTCAGCAAGCCCGCAGCTCCGAAAAACAGGAAGTCAATGTGGGCGATATTCTTGCCTCCATGCTGGATGAGGAAAGAAGTTATGCCGCGTATTATCTGAAAAATCAGGGAATCAGCAAGCTCGATATACTGAACTATATTTCTCATGGCGTTTCCAAAATTCCGCAGGAAGACATGGGCAAAGAAGGAGAAGGCAAAAAAGCGGATCCGCTCAAAGTATTTACTATCGAGTTGGTGGAGCGCGCCAAAGAAGGCAAGCTCGATCCGGTGATCGGCAGAGAAGCGGAATTGGAGCGCACCATTCATGTGCTTTGCCGGAGACGCAAAAACAATCCCGTATTTGTCGGAGAAGCAGGCGTGGGTAAAACCGCATTGGCAGAAGGGCTTGCGTTGAAAATCAATGCGGGCGATGTGCCGGATATCTTGAAAAATGTGAAAATTTTTTCGCTGGATTTGGGAATGCTGCTTGCCGGAACCAAATTTCGCGGTGATTTCGAACAGCGCCTCAAAAGCGTCATCAATGCTCTGAGAAAACAGGAAAATGCCATTTTGTTCATTGATGAGATTCATACGATTGTGGGCGCGGGGGCAAC
This sequence comes from uncultured Desulfonema sp., assembly GCA_964564775.1. Lineage (GTDB taxonomy): Bacteria > Desulfobacterota > Desulfobacteria > Desulfobacterales > DYRC01 > DYRC01. The sequence continues at coordinate 1,754 of CAZMDM010000164.1, forward strand.
CAGCAGTGGATCCATGGACGCGTCCAATATTCTGAAGCCCTTTTTGTCCACCGGCGAACTGCGCTGCATCGGCTCCACCACGTATGAGGAATATCAGAAGCATCTGGAAAAAGACCGGGCATTGTCCAGACGGTTCGAAAAAATCGAAGTTCCCGAACCTTCGGTAGCAGATTCGTATAAAATCTTGAAAGGCTTGAAAGCCTGTTATGAATCCCATCATGGTCTGACCTATACGGATAATGCCTTGAAATCTGCTGCGGAGCTTTCTGCCAAGTATCTCAATGACCGCTATCTGCCGGACAAAGCTATTGATGTGATCGATGAAACCGGCGCGTTTATCCGCCTGAAAAGCGATGGAAAGAGAAAACAGGTTCACCCATCGGATATCGAGAAAATCGTCTCCAAAATGGCGCGTATCCCGACCGTCAGTGTCTCCACATCGGATCGCTCCAAGCTTGAAAAACTCGAAGACGATCTGAAACAAGCCGTGTTCGGACAGGATGATGCGATAAAAACTTTGGTTACCGCAATTAAGCGATCTCGCGCGGGATTGGCATCACCCGGAAGACCTATCGGATCGTTTCTGTTCACCGGACCTACGGGGGTCGGCAAAACCGAAGTCAGCCGCCAGTTGTCAACTTGTATGGGGATAGGGTTTCTGCGATTCGACATGAGCGAATATATGGAAAAACATACAGTCGCAAGACTGATCGGCGCGCCTCCGGGCTATATCGGATTTGATCAGGCAGGACTGCTGACCGACGGTATCCGAAAAAATCCACATTGCGTGCTGCTCTTGGATGAAATCGAAAAAGCGCACCCGGATGTCTTCAATATTCTGCTTCAGGTCATGGATCATGCCACATTGACCGATAACAACGGAAAAAAAGCGGATTTCCGCAATGTGATTATCATTATGACCTCCAACGCGGGTGCAAGAGAGATGAGTACGCAGAACATCGGTTTCGGAAGCTCGAAATACGATACGGAAAGCAAAGGCAAAAAAGCCATCGAGTCCATGTTCAGCCCGGAATTTCGGAACCGTCTGGATGCCACGATCAATTTCAATGCTCTGAATGTGGAAATCATGCAGCAGGTTGTGGATAAGTTTATCGCGGAACTCAACAGTCAGATGGCTGCCAAAAAGATCGTGTTGGAAATCACTCAGGACGCGCGGGTG
>CAZMDM010000165.1:0-13390 GCA_964564775.1 uncultured Desulfonema sp.
AATTGGACATTCACGCCGAATCCGATCACAAGCTGCCCGAACTGGCCTCTGATCAGTTATACGAAAGACCGTAGCGTAATGCTTCCGCCGAATGCGACAGGTCAGGATTTTGTGGCAATCCGGCTCGGAGATGTAACCGGCAACTGGGCGCCGACTACGACAGCCCGATCTGTCAGAAATCACATCGGAACACGGGATAATCCGACTTACATGCTGACGACTCAGCCGGGAATTGCGTGCAAAGTGCCGATTATCCTGAATCAGTCATCGGAAATCCGGGGCATTGATGTTACGGTTGAATTTGACAAAGCGGTTGTGAGCGCGTCTGATGTAACGCTTTCCGGCGGCATTCTGGATAGCAAAAATTATGCGTTATCCGCGATCAATACCGGAGTCGCAGGCAAAGTATCGTTTTCGATTTACGCCTCGAATGATCTGTTCACCGGAAGCGGCATTGTGGCTTATGTCAGCTTTATGCCGGTTGCAGCAACGCAGACTAACACAATCCTGACGTTGAGCAGGTTTGATGTGAATGAAGCTGCGGTATCCGGTGCATTCGGGAATGCGGTATGCAATGCCTATGATCCGTATATCTGCGATTTCGATGGCAATCAGAAGCGCGGCTTGCCCGAAGTCATTTACGGCTTGCAGTGTATCGCCGGAGTGAGACAGAACTGCACCTGTGAAACTGATCTTGCAAAGGTGATTCATACCTTGAGAGTGGTAACGGGCTTGTAATTTACTCGCAATGTCCGAACCATGATTCACAAGATCAAGGGATTACCGTGATTTTCATAATCAGTGTATTATCAGAGTAATCAACGGTCAATCTTGGTAATCCTCAAATTCTGAAAATTCCGGTTCGGGCTGAAAGCGGATGGATATCGGAATCTGATAAAATAGACCTCTTTCAAAACTGTTCATCCGAGCGATAAATCGCCCAGCAGGAAATACACACAACTTTCCTTTGCCATTTTGCCGATTGTCTGTTATAAGCTGAAATCACGGAATAAAACTATAGATATCCCAAGGATTTTTTTCATGCGGACAATACGGGCATTGCTGCTTCCGATACTCATCGCGTTATGCTTTCCCACAGCTTTGTTTTCCGAGATAAAGCCGGATCATCTGCTGTTCGGGGATGATGATCCGAATATTCCCTGGCAGATCACTGCGGATGAAATCGAACATGATCGGACAACGCTGCACTACACTGCCAAAGGTCATGTGAAAATTGTCAAAGGCGATAAAACGCTTTTGGCAGATATCGTGCATTTTGACCATAAACGCATGAATGTCAGTGCAGAAGGCAATGTGATTATTACTTCCGGCGGAGATATCCTTTCCGGCAAACGCATTGATGCGGATTTGAACGCGGGAACCGGCATTGTTTATGACGGCAATTTGTTTATCCGTGAAAATCACTTCATTATCCGCAGTGATCGGATTGAAAAAATTGATAAAAGCACATATACCGCGCATCAGGCAAGCATCACTTCCTGCGACGGAGAAACGCCGACATGGAAAATCACCGGAAAAGATATGAAAATCACACCGGGAAGCTACGGATTTGTCAGCCATTCAGCGTTCTGGGTAAAGAATATTCCCATTGCCTATATTCCGTTTATGGTATTTCCGGTCAAACGGGATCGTCAAAGTGGATTACTTGCACCCGAATTCGGCAGATCAGACAGCAAAGGCATCGAATATACCCAGCCATTGTATTGGGTGATTGATGATGATTCGGATGCGACGCTCTATTATCAGTATATGGAAAAGCGCGGAGATAAAATCGGGCTTGAATATCGCCATATCGGAGATAATCGCAGCAAAAGCATGGTGATGCTGGATTTGCTGAACGATGCAGAAACCGCCGATTCGCGTCCCAATTCGGATCGCTACTGGTTCAGAATGAAGCACGACCAGCCGATGCCGATGGGATTTTTCGGAAGACTCGATCTTGATCTGGTCAGTGATCGGGAATATCTGAAAGATTTTAAAAGCGGATACACGGGTTTTGACAAAACGCAGGGCTATTTCAGAGAAATATTCAATCGTGAGATTGACGATTATACGGATGCTTCGCGCCTCAACCGCGTCAGTGTCAGCAAAAGCGGCACAACATACAGCTTGGATGCTCAGATGCGCTGGTATGATAATCCAACCATGCGGAGGCTTCAGGATGAGGATACCAGTCTGCACGAACTGCCCATGATCCGATTTGCTTCTCTGAAACAGCCGATATTCAGAACTCCGGTATATTGGGGGCTGGATTCCGAATATGTGTATTTTTACAGAGAAGCAGGTGTCAAAGGGCATAGAACTGATTTGTATCCGAGAATTTACATGCCGTTTCAGTATAAACCCTATCTCAGCATTGAGCCGTCTGTAGGAATGCGGGAAACCTTGTGGTTCACGGATAATGATTTTGGCAGCAATGAAAATTCGAATCGTGAAATTTATGATGCCAGACTCGATCTTTCGACATCCTTGGAAAAGACGTATCAGACTTCGGAAAACCGAAAACTCAGACATCGCATAATTCCGCAGATCGTGTATGAATATGCATCTGTCAGACGCAAGAAAAATTATCCGTATTTTGATCCGTTGGACAAGCTCGGCGATCAGAATCAGATTACCTATTCGCTGACCAATCTTTTCACGCTGAAATCGGAGCGCCAGAAAGCCGATCCATCTCAGGGAGTTGATACCCTATATCATCAATTCGGAAGGTTCAAGATTGCCCAAAGCTACTATCTGGGCGAAGAGCCGCGACCGTTAGGGAGTAATATCAATGAAGATGAAAATATGCTCTTATCCGATCATACGCTGTCGCCGATCTATGCGGAAATCGAATTGTATCCGTTTCCATATCTCTCGCTTGAAGCGGACGCGGAATGGTCGCATTATGACGGAGAGTTCAAGAGCAGAAATATTTCGACCACGCTATCCGATACGCGCGGGGATCGCCTGATTACAGAATACCGCTATACTCAGGATTTCAGCGAGTCCCTGTATCTGAATCTGAGTGCGAAGCTGACGGACAAGATCATCGGATATGCGGATTATGAGCGCAATCTCCATGATGAACACGAAATCCGAAATAGTCTGGGCTTTGTATATCTTGCACCGTGCTGGTCTGTCGATATCCGGCACAGCAACGAAGAAGGCGATCATCGCTATTCCGTGCTGGTAAATCTTTACGGATTGGGCGGAATTGGGTCGGGGCGATAGCAGATATGCAGAGAGGAATTTGCCGCTTACCCGGAACGCATTATTCCCAATACCTTTCTGTCTGAATCACTACTTATTTTTTCGAATTCTTGACAGTATCACCTTAAATCGCTTATTCTGTCCTACCTGCATTTTGACCTAAAATTGCCGAGGAGGATACCCATGGAAAAAAAGATTTTGTTGGCAGTGGACGATTCGATTCATTCCAAAAACGCTATCCGCTATGCGGTTAAAATGTCTTTGTTTGTCAAAGATTTATCTTATACGCTTTGCAATATTCAGGCGGATATTTCGTGTTTTCTGCTGGATGAGGCGAGAACCAGCGTAAAAGCACAGTCCGCATTGGACAAACTCAGAAAGAAAAATGAAGAAAAATCTTTGGAAATTCTGAAAAAATACAAGGCATTGATGATAGGGATGGGGATTGAGGAACGGTGTATAGATTTCAAAACTCAGCCCAAGAAACTCGGCCTTGCCAAAGATATTATCGAAATCGGACAGGAAAAAAGCTACGATGCGATTGTGGTCGGAAGAAGAGGAATTTCCAAGATGCAGGAAGTGCTGATGGGAAGTCTGACCACCACGCTGCTGGAGCATTCTCGGGTGGTTCCGGTCTGGGTTGTGGATGGCGAAGTCGTTTCATCCAAAATTATGGCGGCAATTGATGGTTCTGAAAGTTCTCTCAGAGCCATAGATCACTTAAGCTTTATGTTGAGCGGCAATCCCGACGCGGAGATTACACTGTTTCACGTGATTCCGAAAATAGGCGATTATTGCCAGTTGGACTATGATGACAAAGACATTGAGGAGTTGATTTTAAGCGGCAATCAGCGATGTATTGCTCATTTTATCTCTACGGCAAAACAGAAATTCAAAGACGCGGGAATTGCCGAAAAACAGCTTCATATCAAAGATGTTCAATGTACCATGAATATCGGCAAAATGATTATTGACGAGATGAATAAGGGCAATTACGGAACAGTGGTGATCGGCAGACGCGGTATGGGCAAAGCTTTTTTCATGGGCGGCGTATCCCGATATGTGCTTGATAAAACATCAGATCGGGCGCTATGGCTGGTGTCATAGGCGTATGAGTCGGTATGTGAGGAGCAAACGCTATTGGAGCTGCTCCTCTTTTTTAAGGATAAGAATTTGAAAATAAAAACATTTATCATATTTGTCATGTCTATTTTTTTATTCGGCTTTACTGTCAATGCCCAAGTAAAAGAACTGACATTTGTCTGCGAGGATAAAGAAGATTTTCCGTTTCTTATAGGCAATCAATCTGAAATTGATCCGATAAAACCGGGTGTCTATATCGAAGGGTTCAGGATACTCGGCGAAAAACTCGGAATAAAAATCCGTTTCAGACGGGTTCCCTGGCAAAGAGCCTTTGAAATCGAACTGAAAGAAGGCAGGGCAGAGGGGCTATTTTCTGCAAGCTATAAAAAAGAAAGAGAAAACTTCGGTGTTTATCCGATGAAAGACGGCAGTATTGATGAAAGCAGAAGGCTTGTTACGAGTAGCTATGTGTTCTATCGTCTGAAAGGTTCTGATACGGATTATGACGGAAAAGAGCTGAAAAATCTGAATGGGAATATCGGCGCGCCCAGAGGATATTCTGTGGTTGATGATCTGAAGAAAAAAGGCTATACCGTCAGAGAAAGCGCGTCCACCCTGACCGATATGATGAATCTGGCTGAAGGCAGAGTGGTGGTGGTTGCCGCTTTGGAACTGACCGGAGATAATATTCTGAAAAGAGATGCCATATTGAATCAACGCATTGAAAAAATAAAGACTCCGATTGCAACAAAAGCATACTATCTGATGCTATCCAAGCAATTTGTAAATGCAAATCCCGAATTGGCTGAAAAGATATGGAATGCGGTAAAGGAAGTCAGGGAAAGGGCTTATCCCGAACTGATTAAAAAATATTGATGCGTTGGTAGTAGTTTAAACCTGACGGATAATGCTCCGTGTATGAGTTTTGTCAGTCAAAAATATGCTACTACCCGAATTCGATACTACAGCGATTGATAAGGAGTTGTAATGAAACTGACTGATCTTCTTCCGTTGGAGAAATGGATGGAATTCGAACAGGAAATCAGCCGCCGTTCTGGGCTTGGCGCAAATGTATTCGGCACGGACGGTGTGAGAATCACGGAATTTCACCATTGGCCCAATCGTCTGTGTCCGGCAATCAAAGCAACGGACAAAGGACAGGCATTTATCTGCGCGGTGGCTCACATGAATCTTGCCACCGAAGCAGTGAAAACAGGCAGACCCGTGATCGAGGAATGCGACGCGGGATTGATGAAACTGGTGGTTCCGATTCTCGTGAACGGAGAATATCTCGGCGCGGTCGGCGCATGTGGTCTGCTCAGAGACGATAATGAGCCGGATGCGTTTTTAGTCAATAAAATCACTGAAATTGATGAGGAAAAAGTGGAGGAACTTGCTCAGGGAATTGACAATATTTCTTCGGATCAGGTGAAAGAGCTTGAAGAGTTTATTGTCGGGGAAATTCAAAGAATTGTGGCAGCTAAAGCTTAAATCTCGAAATCACTGCTGATATTTGTCATATCTGGCGCGCTTCGCATTTATTGGGATATTCGATTCTGAATCGCTTTCAATCCCGTTCATAATCGAATCCCAACTCTGTCAAGTGTTTGGCAATTCCATATTGCTTCCTTATGTTTTATCCATCAAAACTCGCTTAAAATTAAGATTGACATTTATGAGAGTTTCACCATAAAAGAATCGCATTATGGAAAATACACCGAAAGAAAAACTTATCCGCCTGCTGATCGTCAGCAGCATAATTATCATTGTAGATCAACTGACCAAGTACATGATTCTGACCACCATGCCTCTGCACAGCTCGGTTCCGGTTATCGAAGGATTTTTCAACATCACCCATGTTCACAATCCGGGCGGAGCATTCGGCATGTTCGCAGACGGAAGTCCGCTCTTGCGAAAGCTGCTGTTTTTGGTGGTATCCTCGCTGGCAATCTGCTTTGTGCTATATTTTTATCATAGCACCCCCCTGACATATCGCTATCTGTCTTTCGGATTCGCTATGATCTTCGGCGGCGCTGTCGGCAATATGATTGACCGGATCAGATTCGGCAAGGTTGTTGATTTTTTGGATGTCTATATTCGGAATTATCATTGGCCCGCATTCAATGTGGCAGACAGCGCCATCACTATCGGTGTTACGATATTCGTGATTCATCTGGTTTTTGATAAGATGCCGGAATCATAATTTTCCAAATGTCTGTTCGGACAGACAGATCGGAGTCTCGGCGGGATCACACAAAATAGCCCGGAAATTTATTTCCATACACCGAAGTTTTATCTTGAAACATTATCTGAAATGATATACTTTGTTTATTGAAAGGGCAGCGCACATGCCGGCTATTGGCGTATAAGACCTTTTCCTGCTTCGGAGTAAAACCGCGATCCCGATCCGAAGCTGATACAGGGATTGCTCCGGGAGACGGAGTGCTGCGGCTAGTTCCTCTCCCGGGTTATCTTTTTTTCTATGTCATATAAAAATATCAAATTCAGACTTCTATCCACAGACCCCTGCGGTGCACGCAGAGGCGAGTTTAGCACCGAACACGGGACGGTTCAGACTCCCGCGTTTATGGTGGTCGGAACTGCCGGGTATGTGCGATCTCTCATGCCCAAAGATGCCGAATCTTTGGGAACTCAGGTACTGCTCGCCAATACCTATCATCTGTCTTTTGAAGAAAGACTGGCAACGGTCAAGAGATCAGGCGGACTGCATAAATTCATGGGCTGGAATCAGAGTATTCTGACGGATTCCGGCGGATTTCAGGTATTTTCCCTTCCCGGTAAAGAAGTCAGCGATGATGGCGTATATTTTTCCCATCCGGACAGCACGGAGCGATTGTTTTTAAACCCTGAAAAATCAATGGAAATCCAGCGTGATCTGGGCGCGGATATTGTCATGGCATTTGATGAATGCGTGGAATATCCTGCAACTAAGGATTATGTTCGGAAATCCGTAAAACGAACCACCGAATGGGCAAAACGCTGTCGGAAGTTTCCGCTTCAGAATCATCAGTTTTTATTCGGAATTGTTCAGGGCGGAACCTTTCAGGACTTGCGGAAACAAAGCGCGGAACAGATTACCGCAATCCCGTTTGACGGATTTGCCATCGGAGGCGTCAGCGTGGGTGAAGGCTTGGATTTGCTCAAGCAGATTGTGGGCTACACCGAACCGCTGCTTCCGAAGGATAAGCCCCGATATCTCATGGGTGTCGGACTTCCCGAAGACCTGATTGCTTCGGTGGAGCGCGGCATGGACATGTTCGATTGTGTGATTCCCACTCGGTATGCCCGAAACGGCACATTTTTTACCCGCACCGGCAAAATGCGGATCAAGGATAAAACCTATCGCAAAGACAAATATCCGCCGGATACCCGTTGTAAGTGTTATACCTGTCAGACATATTCCCGCATGGTACTGAGATATTTGTTTTTTTCAGGCGATCCGCTTGCAGAAACATTGGCAACCATTCACAATGTCGCGTTTTATCAGGATCTGATGAGAGAAATGAGAGAAGCCATTGAGCAGAAACGATTTATTCAGTTCCGGGATCAGTGGTTGGCAAATTATTGCAGCATCAGAAACTGAATCGGCAAAGCGAATGATACTGTCGTTAAATAGATAACATCATATTGTCAATCAGCCGGGTTTTTCCGATTCTGACTGCCAATGCCATACAGGAAGGTTTGTCAATAGTTGTAATATCTTCAAGTGTTTCAGCATCACATATCTTCACATAATCAATCACCGCTTCCGGCTCTGCCATAATGATCTGTGTGGCAGCATCAATAATCTCTGACACATTGCAGACGCCGCTGTTCACGAGTTTCTGCGCTTCTGTCAATGACTTGTACAGACAAAGCGCTTGCTTCCGCTGTTTGGTGTTCAGATAGGTGTTTCGGGAACTCATGGCAAGCCCGTCAGATTCCCGCACAATCGGAGCAGCGATGATTTCGATATCGAAATTCAGATCACAAACCATCTGGCGAATTACCTGAACCTGCTGATAATCTTTCTGACCGAATATGGCAATGTGAGGCTTGACAATATTGAACAGCTTGGTAACGACAGTCGCCACGCCTTTGAAGTGCAGAGGACGTGAGATGCCGCACAGATGATTGGGCAGCTTATCCAATTTCACATAAGTCTGATAATTTCTGCCATAAAGTTCTTCGACACTCGGGGTGAATACAATATCCGCGCCCACAGATTGGCAAAGTGTCAGGTCTCTTTCGAGATTTCTGGGATAAGATGCAAAATCTTCGCCGGGACCGAACTGGGTAGGATTAACGAAAATGCTCACCACAACTTTATCCGCCCGCTTTTTGCCTTCTGTCATCAGGGACAGATGTCCGTCATGCAGAAAGCCCATTGTCGGAACAAAAGCGATTTTTTGCCTCTGTTCTCTGATCTGATCAGAATAGTGCTGCATTTCCCTGATAGTGCTTATCGTTTTGATGGCTGCCTCCTGAGAATAGATTAAAATTATGACTTCAGTTTTCCAGCAATTTCACTTCCACACGCCGATTTCTGATTCTGCCTTCTTCGGTATCATTGCTTGCCACCGGAGCAGATACGCCGTACCACCGCAAGCTCATTCGTTTTGCGCTGATGCCGTAAGTTTTGACCAGATAATCTCGGGTATTCTCGGCTCTGCGTTTGGAAAGCTCCATGTTGTATTTATCCGTACCGATATTGCAGGCATGTCCGGCAATCTGAATTTTGCTGTCGGGATTTGCTTTGAGATATTTTCCCAAGTCTTTCAGCTTATTCTGAAATTCGGCATTGTTGTCGGCTTTGTTGAGTTCGAACTGGATAATCACGTTTCGACCGATGGGAATCAGATTGACTTCCGGGTTGTGCATCGCATATCCGAAATCCACCAGATGAGAGCATTCGTTGATTGCCAGAATATCTTCGAGAATCTTCATGTCGTCTTTATTTTGCGCCATGCTGACAATGTAAAAACAGACATCATGGCGATCATGAAGCTGTCTGGCTTCTTCCACCGGGTCCATCTCATCGGTATTGCGTCCGTCCGAAAAAATATACACCGCAGTTCTTCCGCTTACTTTGGACAGAATTGAATCCAATTTATGAAGTCCTTTGCCGAGCGGTGTCGGATATCCGAAAATTCCTCCGGCAAAAAACTTTTCCGGCAAGCGTCCAATGGCTTTTGCAAATAACTCACGGTCGTACTCCCTGAGACCATAATATTCTTCGAAAGGCGTGAAGGTGTATAAAGCCGCTTTGTAATTGCCCGTGATACTGTTGTTCATCTCTCTCAGGATTTCTTTGGCAAGCAAGGCTTTTGTCTTGCCGGTATTTTTGTAAGTCTGCCCCATAGACCCCGATGTATCGAACAGGATGATAAAGTTTTCGGTTTGTTTGAAAGGATTTTCGGCATATACCGGGGAAATCAGCATTATCCCCATGAGAATCATTGCTACGCCTGATACCAGAGCTTTTCTCATCATGGCTTTCTCCTTATGGTTGAAGATTATTCCTTCACGCCGTCATGCGATTTATCTTTTTGCCTGCATTGCCTGCTGAAGCTTTTCACCCAAAGAACTCAGAGATGCTTTCTGAGTCGGTTTGGTATATTTGCGCCAATCTTCTTCGGATTTTTCTTCGCCGATGCCCAGACTGATTTTACGATCTTTGATCTTCACCTCATCAATCACTACAGTTATGGAATCCCCTATCCGAAGTTTTTCGAAAAGAGATGCTTTTTCGGATTTGCTGAATTTGGATTTGGGCAGAAGTCCGGTGATACCGGGTTCCAGCGTGATGAAATATCCGAACTTTTCCTTTTTTTCCAAGGTTCCGGTAACGCTTGCCCCCACCGCATATTTCTGTCTGACATTGATCCACGGATCGCCTTCCGCATCCCGCATACTCAGAGAGATGCGTTTTTTGGACATATCCGCTTCTTTGATCATGACATCCACGACATCGCCGGGTTTGACCATATCTTCGGGCTTGCTCACCCGTTTGACATAGCTCATTTCGCTGACATGAACCAAGCCCTCGATGCCCGGAGCAATCTCCACAAAAGCACCGAAATCCGTGCAGCGCGTAACTTTGCCCTGAATTTTGTCTCCGGCATTGAACGTCATTTCGCCGCTTTCCCACGGATCTCCGCCAACCTGCTTGACAGACAAAGAAATTTTGAGCTGATTTTTTTCGCCTTTCTCAACCGACAGAACTTTGACAGTAATCTCATCGCCGGTTTTGATGGCTTCTCCGGTTTTTTCCACTCTGGACCACTAGAGTTCCGACACATGCACCATCCCTTCGATACCGGGATACAATTCCACAAACGCTCCGTAAGGCATTACATTTCTGACTTTTCCGGGCAAAACAGCGCCTGCGACAAGGGTTTCCATGAATTTTTTCTTCAGTTCTTTCTGTTCGCGGGCAAGAAGGTCTCGGCGGGATAAAACGATGTTTTTGCCATTGTTTTCAAATCGGGTAATTCTGAATTGGTAGGTGTTTCCGACATATTCTTCCGGTTTTTCGACATATTTCGTATCTATCTGGCTTACCGGACAAAATGCCCTCTGCTGCATCACATCTACGATAAAGCCGCCTTTACATTGTTCTCTGATTTTTCCTTCAACCGGAATTTTATTGTTAAACGCATCTCTCAACAGATCTTCGCCGCCTGCGCCGGATAAGGCTTTGGACAGCCTAATTTCATTCTCTCGAACAGTTACCACATACAAATCCAAAACATCGCCTTCTTTGTAGGGAAAATTTCCGCTCTCATCCAGCAGCTCTTTTTTTTCCACAACACCGTCAATTTTGGTTCCGGTATTGACAAACACCGAATCCGCGCCGATGGAGATAATCTGTGCTTTGAGCTTATCACCCACACGGACTTCAGCTTCGATCTGAGCGTTATAGGATTCGACCATCTGTGCAAAATTGTCATTTGCGGGTTTTTCTTCAAGGGTTTCCGACATATTGTTTTCCGACATACTTGCTCCTGAAACAATCATAGTTGATGCCTGCACGGCAGGGGTTTTTTGCGGGTTATAGCACAACGGATCGGTTATGCCCACTATTTTTTTAAGCCCACTGCTTCTGTTGAAATTTTCTGACGATTATAATATTATATTGCATATTCCCGGAAATGAATTTTCGGGCTATTATGTGCGATTTTGTTATGGCACAAATACAGAGAGGATAATTTTGTGATATTGACGAAAAGATACTATGCCGCACTTGTTCTGCTGTTTCTGATTCTGTATATTCTGCCGTTGAATGTGCGCCCGATGATAATGCCGGATGAAGATCGGTACGGAGAAATCCCGCGTGAGATGATCACTTCCGGGAATTGGATCGTTCCGCATCTGAACGGCGTGAGATATTTTGAAAAGCCTGTGATGGGTTATTGGCTCAACGGGCTTTCGATACTGCTGTTCGGGGAAAACGCGTTTGCTGTCCGATTGCCATCTGCAATCGCTGCTGGATTATCCGTGCTGATGACCCTGATGCTGGTCAGACGATATTCGAAAAACGAATTTCAGCCGGTGTTGACAGGACTGATACTGCTGACCTGCTTCGAAGCTTACGGTATTGGCGTTTTCAGCGTGCTGGATACGATAGTTTCGATGTTTCTTACCGGCGCAATGATCTCTTATTTTCGGTTTTACTCGGAGAAAAACAAACTTTATCTTGTAACCTTCGGCATCTTTTGTGGACTTGCGTTTCTCACCAAAGGATTTCTGGCGTTTGCCGTGCCGATTGTGGCGATTGTACCGTTTATGATCTGGGAAAAGCAATGGAAAGAGCTTTTACAAACCGCATGGATTCCGATAATTATAGCAGTGCTGGTTTCGCTTCCATGGGGCTTGGCAATTCATTTCAAAGAAAGCGATTTCTGGCATTATTTCTTTTGGATCGAGCATATCAAGCGATTTGCAGCAGACGATGCCCAGCATGTATCGCCATTCTGGTATTTCATTCCGGTCATACTCGGCGGCGCAATGCCATGGACATTTCTGTTTCCAGCAGCCCTATCGGGAATCCAATCTGCTTTCAGACAAGCACTGATAAAATATTCGATGTGTTGGTTTATGTTTCCGTTTTTATTTTTCTCGATTTCAAAAGGCAAGTTGATGACCTATATTCTGCCATGTTTTCCACCTCTTGCAATTTTGCTCGCGTTCGGGTTAACGACATATTCCGACAAAAGCAGAAACAAAGCGTTTGATATCGGTGCAAAAGCGCTTATCGGATTGGTAACGCTGATCGCGGTTGCACTGCTTATCCATCAGATCACCGGATTCCCAGTGGGAATCAAAGCTTATGAAGCATCAGAGCATTGGAAATGGATCACAGGACTTATCGCCATTTCGCTGTGGGCAGGAGGCATCGTATTTGCGCTGAAACAGACAGATCATTATAAAAAGCTGATTTTTTACGGAATCGCTCCGGCAGTGCTGATGCTGTCGGCACATTTCATTATTCCCGATCATACGCTGATCCGAAAAGCACCCGGAGAGTTTCTGCTGAGTCATGCCGATAAAATAAAACCGGATACCATCCTTGTTTCCGGCGAAGACCCGGTACGCTCGGTCTGCTGGTTTTACAAGCGAGATGATGTGTATATGCTTGAAGAACTGGGGGAACTGACTTACGGATTCGGATATGCGGATGCCAAACACCGGCGCCTGACTATCCAACAGTTCAAGCAGATGATTGTGGAGAATACAGGCAAAAATCGGATCATATATGTCGCAACAAAAAGCGAGTATAAACGATTTGCCCCTGCTCTTCCCAAGCCGGTCTATGAAAAAAGCAACGGCGGAATTGTATTTGCAATGTATTGATATATCGTACCCCGGAAATGAATTTCCGGGGTATATCATATCAATACTGCACTACAGCTGCTCCGAAAGTGAATCCCGAACCAAATCCCACCATCATCAGCATATCTCCGCGCTTTATCTGTCCGTTATCCGTATATTCCGCCAGAAGCAGCGGAATTGTCGCCGCAGTCGTGTTGCCGTATTTTTGGATATTATACAGCACTTTATTACTGGGAATTTTGAGATTTTCAGCCACCAT
>CAZMDM010000166.1:0-2580 GCA_964564775.1 uncultured Desulfonema sp.
ATTATGGCGGGCGGAGATAAAGATGCGGGTGATGCAGTAATGCCGCTGTTTGCGGCTATGGGCAGAAAAATTGTGTATCAGGGAGGCGCGGGTTCGGGGCAGCATTGCAAAATGTGCAATCAGATCGTGATTGCCGGCACGATGATTGGCGTGTGCGAATCTTTGATTTACGCGCATAAAGCAGGCTTGAATATCGAACTCATGCTCTCAAGCATTGCCACCGGCGCGGCTGCGTGCTGGAGCTTGGATAATCTTGCGCCCCGTATGATGAGACGGGAATTTGACACCGGCTTTTTTGTGGAGCATTTTATCAAGGATTTGGGCATTGCTTTGGATGAAGCCGAAGCGATGAACCTCTCTCTTCCGGGAACCGCTCTTGCCAAACAACTGTATCTGTCGGTCAAAGCCCAGGGCGGAGCAAGACTCGGAACCCAGTCGCTGATACTGGCATTGGAAAATATGAACCGTATGATGGAAAGGCACAAACAGTAGGGAGCAGGTGAACAAACTTTTTGCATGGTGAGGAGTTAAGCAGACAATGTTTTTCAGAAACAAAGTTGCAGCCATCACGATATGGCTTCTTGTCATTATCGGACTGTATTGTTCGAGTCTATATAATTACCTGCTATTCCATTCGCTTGCCGAATTGTTCAGCATCGTCATTGCCTGCGGGCTTTTCATGATTGCGTGGAACACCAAAGAATACACGGAAGACCATTATCTGGTATATCTGGGCATTGCCTATTTTTTTGTGGGCGTACTCGATCTGTTTCATACGCTGGGCTACAAAGGCATGAAAATATTCACGGATTACGATTTTTATGCCAATCAGTTGTGGATCGGCGCGAGATCCTTGGAAAGCCTGACGCTTCTGTTGTTCTGTATGTTTGTCGGGCAGAAAAAGATTGTCTCATATATAAATTTGATGATTATTTATGCGATTCTGAGCGCTCTGATTCTGCTTTCCGTATTTTACTGGAAAATTTTTCCGATCTGTTTTGTCGAAGGCAAAGGGCAAACCCAATTCAAGATCATCAGCGAATATGTGATCTGTCTGATTTTATTTACATCGCTCATTGTATTTCATAAAAACCGCAGCAAGTTCGACGCGAGAATTTACAGATTGCTGTTCTGGTCAATTATTTTTACCATGATCAGCGAATTGTGTTTTGCGTTTTATATAGACAACTACGGTTTTTCCAATCTGCTGGGGCATTATGCCAAGATTGTTTCGTTTTATCTGGTATATAAATCCATTATCGAACCTCGACTGAGGAATCCGTTTCAACTGATGTTCAGACAACTGAAGGCAAGCAAAGAGCAATACAAAAATCTATTCGATATGGCGTTGGTGGGGATTTTCCGAGTTGCACCGGATGGCTCCCGGGTGCTTGCGGCAAATCCTGCGGCGGCAAAAATATTCGGATATGATTCTGTCGAATCTTTTACGGCTGAATTTGTTCCGGCACAGGCGTATGTGATCCAAAGTCATCGTGCCGAACTGCGCCAGAAACTGGATAAAGACGGCAGAATCGAAGGATTCAAGTTTCCTGTCAAAAATCATAAGGGAGAGCAGAGACATCTGACGCTGAATGCCGTAGTGTATCCCGATTATATCGAAGGCGCGATTCTGGATATTACCGAGCGGGTGGAATATGAACGCAGAATTCAGGAAATTGCGGAACAGGAGGCATTGCAGCGGGGAAAATTGGAAATGGCGGGCAGTGTCCTGCACGATATCGGCAATGCGGTAACCGGTATCGGAACTATGGTGTCAAAGTTGCTGGGAGCAGATGATTGGATTGAAATACAAATGCTTATAAAATTGGAACAAATGGCGGAACAAAAACGCGACGCTTTTGCCGCAGCTTTGGGACCCGGCAAAGAAGAAGCATTGATTGTTTTTGTACGGGAATTGAAAAACAGTTTGGAATCCCGTAAAAACCATCTGAATACGGATTATCAGACAATGGCAAAAACCATCAGCCACATCAATGATATTCTTCATCTTCAGCGCCGGTACAGCAGGGAAGGTCATGCTGGGCAACGGGTGCCGGTGGATATGGCTCAGGTGATTGATGATGCGCTGGCGATGAATGCCGGAGGCTTTGAGAAACGTCATATTGAAATTTTGCGGAAAATCCCTGATCATCTGCCCCAAATATCGGGAGACCGCAGCAAACTGATTCGGGTATTTCTGAATTTATTCAAAAATACCTGCGAAGCCTTTGATCGGACAGATGCTGAAGAAAAGCGGAAAGTCGTTATTTCTGCCGAGTTGAAAGAGGGTAAAATATTTGTTATGATCCTTGACAACGGCATAGGCTTTGAGCCGGATTCGGCGGAATCGTTTTTTGAAGCAGGCACTAGCAGCAAAAACCGGGATTCGGGAATCGGACTGGCTCAGGCACGGGAAATTATCGAAACGCATGGCGGAACCATCACTCTCGAAAGCGACGGCATCGGAACAGGAGCAAGACTGCGTATCGAGTTGCCGACAATGCCGATGCAATAATTTGATATAAATTGATTTTTTTTTGTTAAAGAGGTCAATTATGCACGCTTTCAATACCCGCATTC
>CAZMDM010000167.1:0-10940 GCA_964564775.1 uncultured Desulfonema sp.
TTAACGTATTGGCCAAGATTGCCGCACATACATTGACCGACAAAGGCATCAAAGCATTTTTGGATGATTGGAACAAAGCCAAGAAATAAGATTATGCACGCAAAACCAATATCTCCGGTATTCAGTATGGGCAAAGGAAAATTGAAACACATTCTGCTTCACCCCAACACACTGACGCTGTTTCGCATTGCGGCAGCGCCGGGGATTGTTGTGCTGCTGCTGTTTCCGAACCGGATATGCACGTTTCTAGCGGCTCTCCTGTTCAGCGCGGCAGCCATCACCGATTATCTGGACGGCTACATTGCCCGGCAGATGGGCTTGGAATCCGAATTCGGAAAAGCCCTGGATCCGCTGGCAGACAAGCTTCTGGTATCCTGTTCTCTGATTATGCTGGCATCGTTGAAGTGGATACCGGGCTGGATTGTCTGTATCATTATTTCCAGAGAAATCGCGATTACCGGCTTGCGCGGCATGGTCTCTGACAAAGGCGCGGATGTGGGTGCGACATGGCTCGGAAAATACAAAACCGGGTTTCAGATCGCTGCAATTATTCCATTACTGTTTCATTTCAAGTATTTCGGGGTCAAGCTTCATGTGGTCGGGATGTTTTTCTTATGGGGTGCGCTGATCCTGACAATATGGTCGGGAATTGATTACATGATCCGATTTAGGAAAATGGCAATCCGGTAAGCCTCTATGGATATTTCTTCGAAGCTTGGAATTTTACAAAAAATTTATAATACTTATGAGCGATTCTGCTCCGGTCTGACACTCGCGTGCAAACGCTTTTGCTCGCAGTGCTGTACCTGCAATGTTACGCTGACCAGCCTTGAGGCATATCATATTGTTCAATATCTGACCCAGACCCGTCAGACAGATATGCTTGAAAAACTGCAAGTGCAATGTCAGAAACCGCGATTTCAACCCAAAATCACCACAAACACCTTTGCCGCATATTGCATCGAAGCCAGAGAAGCACCGGATGAAGAAAGTGATCCCGCGTGGGGGCAGTGTCTGTTTCTGACAAATAATGAATGCCCGATTTACCAAGCCCGCCCTTTCGGATGCCGGTGTTTCGTATCCCGGATAAACTGTTCGGAATCCGGCACAGCGGAGATTGACGATTTCGTTATCACGGTCAATACGGTTTTTCAGCAATATATCGAGCAGCTTGATATTCCCGGATTTTTCGGCAATTTCAGCGATATGGTGTTATGGATGGTGTCGCATCAGGAACAGTATGGAATGAATCAAGCACTTGAAGCAGAAAACGGTTTGATTCGAAATATTCCGATTCGAGCGTTGATGATTCCGCCGGAGCATCGGGAGAAGATTCAGCCGCTTCTGCAATCGTTCAAATATTTTCTTTCCCGAAGCGCATCGGGACATTGACATCAGCAGACGCTACCGCTTTCTCGATCTGTGCAGTACTGCATCGTGATTCAACGGATATGCGGATGCCAGATTTTGGATTTGACAATTTTCGCTGATTTATGATAAAAATGTCAATGTCTTTATGATCTTATGCTTGAATTTGAGATAAAAAATGCCAACCTCAGGAAAGTTGCAAGATAGTAAACTATGAACCGAAGTCGAACACAAATTGCCATACAATGGCTGAACCTTGCGCCGGAAAACCTGCCCGAAGCATATACCGGAGAATTGGGCAGAGAACATAAAAAGATTCTTGACAGTCATGTCCGATATGAGCCTTTGGATGATGCGGAAAAAGCCTTTGTGAACAGCTTGTTGCAACGAGCTCCCCTGAATCCCGGAGACAGTAGTGGACTGAAACTGCTGCTGGCACTGATGCTGTATGTCCGGGCAGATCAGGTGCCGATCATTTATGATCTTCCCGCAGTTCCGGGATGGTTTATCAATGATTTTCTGAACTATATGTTTGATTCACCGAGTTTGTTTCAGGAAGCGGGAGAAGCGGATAGATATTATCTGTTCATGTATAAATGGATAAACTATCTTTATGACAATATATTCGCAAATCAGGATTCGAAGTTCTGGCAGGATATTGCATGGTTTTTTACCCATCGTGCCAATTTTATTCCTTTGTATTTCAATACTTCGAATCTGAAGGATATTTGCAGCAAACGATCCGATATTATCGAATTTTCTTTGAAAATAAAAGGATATCAGATTGACCATACTTTTCAGAAACGTCCTGATGATCGGCAGAAAATTCGTTTGGGAATTCTGACCAAACATTTCGGTCCGATGACGGAAACCTTTTCAACCCTTCCTTTTTTTGAACATCTGGACAGAAATTGCTTCGAAATATTTCTATATGCCATGAATCTTAACGGAAACCCTTTGGAGCAGCATTGCCACAGCAGAGCGGATAAAATATCACATCTTTCAGGTAGTTTATCCGAACAGATACAGATAATTCGTGCAGATGATTTGGATATTATCCTGATTTCAACCAATATCGCTGCTGTAACGCATCCGATCACGATGATGGCGATTCATCGTTTGGCTCGCATACAGATTGCCACATTCAATTCTCCTATTACAACAGGTGTCCGCCATATTGATTATTATATGACCGGAAAACTTATGGAACCGAAGCCAAACAGTTCGGAGCATTATCGGGAAAAACTTGCACTGGTCGAAGGCAGCGGTGTATGTTTCAGCTATACCTTGGAGCCTTATATCCCCGCGGTGCGGATCAGCCGGAAAGAATTGGGAATCCCTGAAGAAGCAATCGTATTTATTTCAAGTGCAAATCTGTTCAAATTAACGCCCGAGTTGAGAGAGACATGGGCAAAGATATTATCGGAAACTTCGGATACCTTCTTGGTGTTAATGCCATTCGGTCCGAGTTGGACAAATTCCTATCCTGAAAAAGCGTTTATGGCAGGTATGTGTTCGATATTTGCCAAATATGGAGTCGGAGAACAACGATTAAGAATTTTAAAAGCCTTTCCGAATCGTGCGGATGTTAAAGAAGCCTTGAAAATCGGTAATATTTATCTGGATTCCTATCCGTATTCAGGAAGTACATCCTTGGTGGATCCGTTAGAGGTTGGATTGGTTCCGATTGTACGGGAAGGCGAGACGCTGAGATCCCGTATGGGGGCGGTATTGTTAAGAGAAATTTCTGTTTCCGATTTAATCACGGACAGTGAGCATGAGTATGTTAAATCGGCTGTAAAACTGGCATCGGATCGCTATTTACGCAATGATTATCGCAATCGAATTGCTCAGAAAATGAAAGACAACCCTCCGTTTCTGGATAGCAAAACATTTTCATCAAAAATCGGAGATTTATTGAAAAAATTGGTAATTCCCATTATCCCGGAAAAAGAAGTGTTATCTTCCGAATTTGTCAATCGCGTTTTAGGAACAGCATTTTTGCACGGAATTGATCCGACAGATTCTTCGATAACGCTGCAATTGCGGGATATTCGCAAACAATTGGCAGATTTCTGGCTAAAAGTTCCGTCTTCGCAATTAGAAAGCATGTATTCCGGACAAGGGGGAATTGCAGAGCGCACCATACTGGATAGTGGATTCAGAAATCAGCCCTTGCTCAAAGAAGAAGGGACTTTTCTGCAATCGTTGATTTCCGAATTGACAGCTAAAACCGCCTCAGACCCGCCTGCTGCGATCAATTATCTGTTGGCAGCAATGCTGTATATGCCCAAAGGACGCCTCAATGTTCAGGATGCGAGAAGAGGGTTGCCCGGATGGCTGATCGGGGATTATGAAAAATTTTTCTGAAAAGTAGTAGCCCCCATAAATTTTTGGATACTGATTTTCATTCGGTATGACAAGCCTTCCCGCGGAAGACGGAATCCATTTTAAAAAATCCGAATTACAGTGCATCAGTCTGCAATTTATGCTATAACTTGTGCCTTCATCCCAATTTTACAAACGAGGTATTATGGATTCTTTTCAAAGCAAATTCAAAAGCGGCTGCATCACCGGAGTTCGGAAAGGATGGAGCAGTTCGATATGGATGATGAAAATTCTGATTCCGATTTCATTGTTCACCCAGTTGCTGGCGTATAGCGGCTGGCTGAAACATCTTGACTTTCTGCTTGCGCCGATAATGGGATTTCTGGGACTTCCTGCTGTTGCCGCCATGCCCCTGATTGCCGGAATTCTGACCGGAATTTACGGCGGTATTGCCGCTATGATAGTATTTCCCTTTACAATTAAACAAATGACGCTGATTGCCATATTTCTCCTGATCTCTCATAACATGATTCAGGAAGGAATCGTTCAGGGGAAATCGGGCATGAACGCGTTCAAAGCCACCGTGATCCGTCTGATCGCGTCTGTGATAACCACTGTAATCTCGGCTTATTTTATCGGTGCTGATCCGTCAATGGCTTCCGCCCAAACTGCCGTAGCATCTGTTCAGCAGCCGTTTTGGATCATGCTCGGAACATGGGGAATATCCACCCTGTATCTTTGCGCGAAAATCATTGTGATTGTAATGACGCTGATGATTGTTCTCGGACTGCTGAAGAGTTTCAATCTGATCCCTCATATTGTCAGAATTCTTTTGCCGGTTTTGAAAATACTGGGCGTGGAAGAACGAGTAGGGATTTTGTGGCTGACCGGTGCTATATTCGGAATTGCTTACGGCGCGGCGGTGATTATGGAAGAAGCCAAAGAAGGCAATTTTACCGAAGAAGAACTGACCGGGCTTCACATTTCTCTGGGCATCAATCATGCCATTGTGGAAGACCCGTCATTGTTCGTTGCGATAGGGCTGAGTGCTTTCTGGATGTGGATTCCGAGACTGGTCATCGCTGTGATATTTGTGCATCTGTATCGCTTGCGGATGAAATTCAAAATGGAAAGAGAAGCGTGTACGGTTCGGAATGTATTATGATTCCCGCAGAAATTATCAAAAAAATCAAACGAATTCATATCCGCAGCTCGCGGCTGGTCAACAGCATGATGGCGGGGCAGTACAAATCCGTGTTCCGAGGTTCTGGCATCGAATTCGAAGAGGTGCGCGAATACAGTCCCGGAGATGAAGTCAAAAGTATTGACTGGAAAGTATCTGCTCGTCTGGGACGTCCGTTTGTCAAGCGATACCGGGAAGAACGCGAACTGATTGTTATGCTTCTGGTGGATATGAGCGCGTCCGGGCAGTTCGGCAGTGCTGAAAAGTCGAAGCAGGAAACTGCTGCTGAAATTGCTTCGATTCTGGCATTCAACGCGATCCGCAACAATGACAAGGTCGGCGCGATTTTATTTACGGATCAGGTGGAAAAATACATCCCGCCGAAAAAAGGCTCTTCGCATGTGTGGCGCGTGATTCGGGAAGTATTTACCTTTACACCCAAAGCCTTGAAAACTGATATTTCTCAGGCGCTGAGTTTTCTGGGCAGAGTATGCCGCAAAAAAGCCGTATCGTTTCTGATTTCGGATTTTATTTCGCCCGATACCCGCGACAATGATCTGAAACAACTGAGACTGGCTTCAGGCAAACACGAGCTGATCGGGGTGATGCTTTCCGATCCCAAAGAATTCGAGCTTCCGATGGGCGGCATGATCTGCGCGAAAGATTTGGAAAGCGGTGAAATTTTTTATTATGACGCGTCAGATGATACCACCCGTCAGGCATTTCGGAAAGAAAAACGGAAAGATTATGAGCAAAGTCTCAATCTGCTCAGGTCTGCGGATGTTGACTGTATCGAAGTCAGTACAGACACGGATGCTGCAGATGCGTTAAGCCGGTATTTCCGCATTCGGGAAAGACGAAAACGCTATTGATTTCAGGACATCGGAGGTATACACCATGAAAGAATCAAAATCATCATACTCGCTTTCGCATTATTTTGATCTGCTGAACCGGAAAGAGCAGCCGATTACCCGTCAGATAAGGGAAATATCTCCCCCGCGTGAGGAATTTTCTACGGGTCTGAATATTCTCAAAGCCTTGAAAACCGCTACAGATCAGAAACTTAACCTGATGGGGTTGTCAAGAGCTTTGGGGTTGAAAATCGGTGCATGTCAGCAAATCGCAGAGCGATTGCAGGAAGAAGGGCTGATAGACATCGAAGCGGATCAGGATACGGGAAATGATAATATTTTGCTGACCCGAAAAGGAATGGAATTGCTATGATCTGTAAAAATATCGGTATATCTCCATGGATAATCGTACTGATGCTCGGTTTTCTGTTTTCGGCGGCGGAATTGTTCAGCAAATTCAAGGATGAGCCGTTTCTTATTCTGACCTACAAAACCGCATGGTTTTATTGTGTTTTCAACATGATCATTTCCGGGATCACGTTTTATCTGATGCAGTGTACCGAATTTTTCGGCAAACCCTCTGCAGATGTTTTCAACGCGGCATTCATTGCCGGATTAGGCTCGCCGGTGATTTTACGGTCGAAATTCCTGAAAATCAATATCAACGGCAAAGAAGCTGCTATCGGACCCGAGATCATCATCAACATTTTTCTGGAAACTCTGGAAAAACAGATAGATCGCTCCAGAGCCATTGTCCGCAAAAAGCTGGTTGAAGACATCATGTTGGATATTGATTTTTCAAAAGCATGTAATTATGCGGTTACCACAATGATCGCCTCAAGTCAGCTCGATTCTCCCGAAGCTGTAAAAACAATCATGGAAGAGGCTGAAAAAATAACCTCTTCTCCCATATCCGATGAAGAAAAAAGCCTTGCTCTGGGGTATCTGCTGCTGGATATGATGGGTGAGGCGTTTTTAAAATCTTTGTTTCACGAGAAAAACCGTAATAAATATATGAGAAGCGAATAGTTCCTATCGCTGACTTTGTTGATAAAAACTGCTTATCCGCATACAATTCTGTGGCATAATTCGGGGCTGTGTGGTATTTATACTCCCTTTCAAGACTATCCGAGTGCGCTTACGCGGTAAATTCAGACAAGGAGTTAGCAGATGAAGTTGACGGCAAGAGATGTAATGGTCAGTGAGTTTGACACGATTGGGCAAAACGCACCTATCGAAGAAGCAGTAAAGATGATTTTCAAAGGGCGGGTCAGGGCAACCGGCTATAAAACCGTATCTATCATGGTTACAGATGAATTCGGACATCTGGCAGGCGTGCTTTCGATGGTGGATGTTCTGTATCATCTGAGACCGCCGATTCTGAATTATATGGGCGACAATATCAGTTTCGGGGAACACGAACTCATGTCTTATATGAATCGCTTCAAAGGATTGACTGTAGGACAGGTGATGAATTCTCCGGTACGGTATGTTACGGCAGACACGGATCTGATGATAGTGATTGACCGTCTGGTCAAGGAAAAATGCCGCCGACTACCCGTGTTGGAAGATTCCAGAGTGATCGGCATTGTGTATCTTCCCGAAGTATTTTGCCATTTATGCAAAACTTGGCTGAAAATAGACCTTGACTGAAATATTCTGCGAGTATCCGCATGAACTGGAAACCTATCGGAAATATTATTGAAACCGAATTGCCGTATCACAGTCGCGGATGGCTTGCGATTGACAGCATGGGAGAGGGAAGCGCGACCGGCGGCGTGCGTTTCGGAGAAACGGTCAATCCTGATGAGATCAGAGAATTGGCAGAGGAAATGACGCTGAAATTCTCTTTTCTGAATCTTCCCATCGGCGGCGCAAAAGCAGGAATCTGCTGCCCGAATCCTGTAACTCCCGATCAGAAAAAAGAAATTTTTCTCGAATTCGGCAAAGCCTTATCGCAGTTGCTGAAAAGCAGAGCTTATCTGCCCGGAACCGATATGGGAACCATGCCGACCGATATTCATCATCTTCGTCAGGGCGCGGGGCTTGAACCCGAGAAAGATCATAAAGGCATCAATTCAGGATATTATACAGCGATTTCGGTATTTTCGGCATTAAAAGCTGCTGTTTCTGCTTCCGGGCTTGAAATGAACGGCTTGCGAATCAGCGTTCAGGGGCTTGGAAAAGTCGGCATCGAACTGATCCGGCTGGCTGCCCGGCATGGCTTGAAACTTGTGGCAGCCGCAACCCGGAAAGGCGCGATAGCTTTGCCGCAGGGTTTGGATATCGAGATACTGCTTTCACTTGCCGAGCAGTATGGCGATGATGCGGTATTGCATTATCAGGGCGCGAGTCCGATGCCTGTACCGGACATCCTAACGACCGATACAGATATTCTCTGTCCCTGCGCGGGATCACACCCGATTCATGCGGACAATGTGAATCGGATTCGGGCAAAAATCATCATACCGGGCTGCAATGTGGCAGCTTCTTCGGAGATCGAAAGCAGGCTTTCCGAACGGAATATTTTTTATCTTCCCGGATTTGTATGCAATTCCGGCGGGGTGTTGTGTTATCTGCTTGCAGCGTATGGGTTTGCGGAAACCGAACTGGCAGATTTTTTGGCTCAGGGCATTGAACAGAAAGTAAGATTGCTGCTCAATCGGGCAAAATCGCTCGGAATTTCTCCGGCAATTGCTGCCAGACAGACTGTTGAACGCCACCAGCAGCGATTTATGCAGGAATCCCGAGCGACCGGAACCTTTCAGCACGCGATGATCCGCTTCAGGCATTGCGGTATCCGGGAGCTCATTTATACGCCTGTCTGGGCAGCGGTTCACAGCGATCTTCACAGACAAGGGCTGAAACAGCATATTGCCCGCAAGATATTGTCCGACAGGCTTTTCGGAATAGCTGATAGGATGATTAATTTTTGAATTTTTCCAGCACGGATTCGATCAGATGCTTAATTTCCGCAAGCCTTTGTTCGGATTCTGCTTCGAATCTGAGCACCAATGCGGGCTGAGTATTGGAAGCTCTCACCAATCCCCATCCGTCACTGAACAATACCCGAACTCCGTCAATATCAATCACTTTGTAGCGATTGCGGAAGTACTCCGTAACCTTTTCAACAATGGCAAACTTTTTGTCATCCGGGCAGTCGAAGCGGATTTCCGGTGTGGAATATGTTTGGGGAACATCCGCGATCAGTTCGGAAATCTTTTTGCCGGTGGACGATAAAATTTCCAGAAGTCGGCATGAAGCATAGGTCGCATCATCATATCCGAAATAGCGGTCTGCAAAAAAGATATGTCCGCTCATTTCGGCAGCAAGCTCGGCATGTTCGAGTTTCATTTTCTGCTTGATCCGAGAATGTCCGGTCTGCCACATAATCGCTCTGCCGCCGTGCTTTTCAATATCGTCATACATGACTTTGGAGCATTTGACTTCGGAAATAAAGGTTGCGCCCGGTTTTCGGGACAGGATTTCTCTGGCAAAAATAATCATCAGCTTATCGCCGAAAATGATATGTCCGTTTTCATCCACCACGCCGATCCGGTCTCCGTCCCCGTCATAACCGATACCGATATCCAGCTTTTTTTCTCTGACCAGACGAATCAAATCCTGCATATTTTTGGCAACCGTAGGATCAGCTTCATGGTTGGGAAATCTGCCGTCCATATCGCAATACAGATCATGAACCTCACAGCCCAGTGCTTTGAGAATCGGCACAGCCACAACCCCGGCAGTTCCGTTTCCCGCGTCCACGCCGACTTTGAGAGGCTTGGAAATTTTTACGTTGTTGGTAACAAAGTCGTGATATGCGCTGATAACGCTTGCAGAAGAAAGATTGCCTTTACCCTGTATAAAATCCTGTTTTTCGATGAGTTCTCTGATTTTCTGAATTTCCTGACCATGAATCGAATCCAATCCGATGCAGAGCTTGAACCCGTTGTATTCCGGCGGATTATGGCTTGCCGTAACCATCACACCGCCTTCTTTTTTAAGATGCTGAATCGAAAAATAAAATACCGGTGTGGGGCATACACCGATTTCGGTTACATCACAGCCTGTCGAAATCAGTCCTTCGATAACTTTCCGGGCATACGCCTCCGAACTCAGGCGGCAGTCACGACCTACGTTCAGGTGTGTGCGTCCGTGCCGTCTGAGGTAAGTTCCCACAGCCCTGCCGATATTGAACACATCGGTCTCATCCATATCTTTTCCGGCAATACCCCGGATATCATACTCTCTGAAAATTCCCGGTTTCATATCTGCTCCTTTTTAAAAGTTATTCCTCTTTCCACCCATGTTCGCCGATCAGTTTGACAAAACGGCATCCTCCGAGATTGGCAGTATAAATTTTTCCGCTCTCATCTTTGTAAAGCTTGATCAGTTCCTGAGTAAAGCGGTTGCCTACCGGAATCACCAATCGTCCGCCAGCAGCAAGCTGATCCACCAGAGGCTTCGGAATCGTGGGCGCGCCGGCAGTTACCATAATCGCATCAAACGGGCTTTCGTCTTTCCACCCGAGCGTACCATCGGTATAGCGGGTAACGATATTGGGATACTTCAGATCATCGAACAACTTCCGAGCCTTGAGATACAGCGAATGAATCCGCTCTGTTGTATAAACCTTATAGGCAATTTCCGCCAGAATTGCTGTCTGATAGCCCGAACCCGTGCCGATTTCCAGCACCCGATCCTGATCGGACAATGCCAATGATTCGGTCATTTCCGCTACGATATAAGGCTGAGAAATGGTCTGACCTTCTCCGATAGGCAGAGGAAAATCTCCGTAAGCCTGATCCATCAGGGCTTCACTGACGAACAGATGTCGCGGCACCTTTTGAAATGCAGCCAGTACCTTCGGGTCAGAAACGCCGCGAGCCTTGATCTGCCGCTCTACCATCTCTTCACGATAACGCTCGTATTTAACAGCTTCTTTATCCATAATTTCAAATCATATCAAGTCTGTTACAGAAGGTCAAGTATCAACAGTCGATTCAGAATCAAAATGATCGCAGTGTCTGAGCATGAAGCCCAAAAAGAACCTGTAAAAATCGCCTCTGAATAAACAAAAAAATCCGATATGGTCATATTTTCACCATATCGGATTATGTTGGATCTGAATATTGAATTGTTTGGCGTCCCCAAGGGGATTCGAACCCCTGTCGCCGGCGTGAAAGGCCGGTGTCCTGGGCCGGGCT
>CAZMDM010000168.1:0-8178 GCA_964564775.1 uncultured Desulfonema sp.
GGTTCATGATTGTCTTTTATAAAGCGGATTTCAATCGCATCTGTTATCACACCGCCGTTACCGTCATTCACAGTGAAACGAATGATATAATCGCCAGAGGTTTCTCCTTCCGGCAATGTCGCGGTCAGTTTGCCATCTTCCGATAGCGTGAATTTCCATGTTTTGTCCGTCTGAAACGGAACGATTGCCAAAGTCTCGGCATTTTTGAAAGTTATGGTATCGTGATCTGGGTCCGTATAATGTGCGGAAAGATCATATTCGAACGATACCTGCTTGGCATCCCATATCAACGGTAACGGTTTCGGATTTGTGGAGTTTTCCCGAGGAATCTGATTGATTTTTGCTTGCACATCGACAACAATCGTTGTTTCCGCGCTCAGTCCCGATACTTTTTTGTCTTCTTTGGCAAGAATCTTCAGTTCGAAATGATCTCCCGCGTTCAGATGTTCAGCATTGACAATCTTCAATTCACCGGTATCAGCATCGATCTCGAAACGGTGATCTGGGTCCCCGCCAACAATCGAATATTTCAGCGTATCACCGTCTGCATCCGATACCACACTGCTAATGTTTCTCAAAGCCATTCCGCTCGGAATATTCTGCGGAATGATCAACGAAAATTTGTCTGATGCGAATACCGGCGCGTGATTTGGGATAACTATAGGAATCGAATAGGATTTTATATCTCCATCTTTGATATTGATTCCGTCAGATATGGAGAAATTAATCACATAATGCCTTCCGACTTCGGAATTCGTCGGAGCAGGTATTTTGAGGTTTCCGTCAGAGTCAAACGATGCACTGCTGAACCATGTTGTGCTGCCGCCGTCAACCGCAATAATCTGCAAGTTACTGAATTTAATCGGATCACCATCCGGGTCTTTGAAATGCGCTGCCAGAGGATATGATTTGCTCTGTCCTTTGGAGATAGAAAGAGCGCTCACGCCATCGCCGGGCAAAGGCTTATCGAGAACCGGCGGCGAATTTTTTCCGATTTGAATATACATGGAAAATGCTACGGGTTCATTATGATAGTTGTCATTTACTTTAAAATCAATTAGATATTTATGATTCACATCTCCGATAGGCGGAACGCCTGATGTGATCAAGGTGCTGCCATTAAACAATTCCATCCCTTTATCGAGCCATTCCATGGTTCCGCCGTCTAAAGCTCGTATGCCGCTCAGAGAATATGTCAGCATATCATTCTCATCATCTGTGATATATCGGCTCATATTAATATTCAATGTCTGTCCAGCGGTTACCGAAAGCGGAGAATCGGCAGTCGGTAACGGAGTCGTTTTACTTACATGAGGTGCGGAATTGGGATCGATCTGTAATGAAATAGAAGATTTCACAGGATCATTGATTTCATCGCTCACAGTAAAATTGATCGTATATTTTTTACCGGCTTCGGCATTCTGCAGATCGCTGACTGTCAATGTTCCGGTACTATCAATACTGATCTTACTGCTCCACGAAGGCTTATTGCCGGATTCGTCCTGAATATCGGTCAGCGAATATTTCAGCGTATCTTTTTCAGTATCGGAAAAATGATCTTTCAATTCATAAGTTACGCCTGCCGCGCCTTGTTTCCGATATAGTGTCGGTACCGGATTGTCCGTATTTTCATGAGGCGGCTCATTCGGAATAATCTGCACTCGCAGAGAAAACGAAGAGGTATGCAATATATCGCCGGAAGCACTTTTATCGCTGACGGTAAAATTCAATATAAAATTTTTGTACTCGTCATCCGGGGAAGGAGACGCAATAATCTTCAATTTACCGCCCTGAAATTCTCCCCGTTCATACCATGCTGTCGCGCCACTCTCCAATGCAATTCCGCCGGTATATGAATACAGTAACGAGTCTTTTTCCATATCTGTGATATGCTGGGATACATCATATAAAAAAGATTCTCCCACCGGGATTGTTATCGAACGTCCGAGAGCGGGTAGAGGTTTTTCCGTATTTTCATAGGGCGCTGTATTGTTTTCGATTTTGAATTTGAATACAAAAGATATCGGCGTATGACCGGCTTTCTGATCATCCGCGGTAAAATTGATAGCGTAAGTCTTGCCTACTTCTGAAAGAGGAGCGGATGAATCAATTATAAGATGACTGCCTTTGAGACTGACGTGATTCTGTAGCCAGTCCTTCTATCCGCCGTCAAGCGATTCGACAGTAACAACGACATAAGAAATCGGGTCAGGAGCATAATCCACAATATGGCGGCTGATATCATAGTCCAGCATTCTGCCTGCCACCAGAGGAAATATCGGCGTTTTTCCCTGATTGGGCAGAGGAAACGGTGTAACGATTTCCATCCCCGGCAGAGGATCGGATGCAAGTACCTGAGGTGGGTTATTCAATAGATCATTCCCCTCCAGCACAATTCTGTCTTCCAGTTTTATCAGCCTGAACATGAGCCGTCTTTTCCTCTTTTCAAGTCATATTTAACCCAATATTTTCATCTGTCTCAAAACCTGCAATATCGGCGGAATATTCCACAGCCACGGTAGTTTCAGGTGTAACCCTTTTAATATCTGAGACTGGTATATCCCTTCAGAATCCGATATCTGTCGATAGACCCCCCTATCGTTCAGACAAAAAAAACGGGCATCTTCACAGATCGGATCAATCAGCCAATATTCAGATACTCCTCCGTTCTGATATTCATAAAATTTATCTCTGCGATCTCTTTCAGAACTTTCGACAGAGACTATTTCTATTGCCAAATCGGCAGGTCCGTTCAGATACGTTTCTTTCAGACGATATGCAGATCGCTTTGATACAAAAACTATATCCGGTTCCCGGCTGCTATTTTTCAATTTCATCAGAAAAGGCGCTGACCGGACAATTCCGAGATCATGCTGCTCTGCGTATATTCTCAATATAGCCGTAAGAAAATCAGATATATCCTGATGACGATTCGATGCAGGACTCATAAGAACGACTTCCCCGTTTGCCCATTCGGCATGTATGTCCTCATCTGCCCATCTCAGAAAATCGTCAAAACTCATTTTCAGATTGACCGATGAGCGAGCTATGGTGTCAAGAACAATCATATCGTCCTCTCAGAATCAGAGATTATTGCAGATCGAGCTTTCAGATAATCACGATCTTCTGAACGGTTTTGACAATTTCATCAGGATCGTCAATTACTTTCAAGATATCCAAATCTCCGGGAGAAATACACTTGGCAGCCAGCAGACGGGTTTTGATCCACTCGATCAGCCCGCCCCAATAATCCGATCCGACCAGAATAATCGGAAACGGTTTGATCCGCCGTGTCTGAACCAGCGTTACAGCTTCGAACATTTCATCCAGTGTTCCGAATCCCCCGGGCATGATAATATATGCCATCGCATACTTGATCAGCATAACCTTTCGGATAAAAAAGTATTTGAATTCCAATTTCAGATTCGCATACGGATTCGGCTTCTGTTCAAAAGGAAGGACAATATTTAAACCGATAGATTTCCCTCCAGCTTCGGCAGCGCCTTTGTTCGCGGCTTCCATGATCCCGCCTCCCGCGCCGGTCATCACTGCAAAACCCTGTTTGGCAAAGCGGGCAGCGATTTCTTCGGCTTTTTTGTACATCGGGTCTTCGGGGCTGACCCGCGCAGAACCGAAAATACTGACCGCGGGACCGTTTTCATGAAGCGTGTCAATTCCTTCGACAAATTCTCCCATAATTCTGAACAACCGCCACGCCTCACCTTTGGCAAACGCATCAATCAAAAACTGTTTTTCCATGTCCTTCCCTTTGCTGCAAAATGATTTATTACCGGCAAACTGCCGGAAGATTCAGACGCCTCAGGCACGTCCGTTAAAACCGATAATGACTTTTCCATTCTCTACAATCACCGGCACCCGTCGCATTCCGTCGGAAAGCTTCAGCATCTCCTCCAGTTTCTGAGGGTCGGATAACACATTCACATATTCGAAATTTTTGCCGCTCTTTCCGTAAGCTTCACGAGCTGCGGTAGTGAAGGGACATGTGTCTTTTCCGAAAATCAGGATTTTATCACTCATAGCATACCTTCCTTTCTGCGGATACATCAATCCGGTAAAAAACAGATTCAAAATATCAATTCTCAGAACCTTTGTCAAACTCAGATTCAGAACTGTAAAATTCCCACAATCGCGCCGGTCATGCAGTTGGCAAGCGTGCCGGAAATCAGAGAGCGGAATCCCAGAGACACGATATCATCCCGCCTTTCGGGAACCATGCTTGCCCATCCTCCGATCAGAATGCCCAGACTTCCGGGGTTGGCAAATCCGCATAAGCTGTATGTCATAATGATGCGGCTTCTTTCGCTGAGTGTGCCGGGAGACAGACGGCTCATATCCAGATAAGCGATCAGTTCGTTCAGAACGGATTTGACCCCCATGAGCGAGCCGGCTGCCTGCGCTTCATTCCACGGGATTCCGACCAGCCATGCTACCGGCGACATAAGATAGCCCATGATTCTTTGCAGAGTAAGCGGATGTCCGCCGATTCCGGGCAGCAATCCGAGACATGAATTGAGCAGGTGAATGATAGCTACCAGAACAATCAGCATGGCAATAATGTTGATGAGCAGCTCGATACCCTGAAGCGTTCCTTTGGTAATCGCGTCCATCGAGCTTAAATAGGCTTCGGGAGAGGTGATTTTGCCGGAAGTCGGTTCTGTTTCCTGCGGAATCATAATTTTGGAAATCACAACTGCCGCAGGCGCGCTGATAATCGATGCGATCAGCAGATGTCCCATTGCATCCGGGATGATTTTACCCAAAATGGTCGCGTATAAGACCATTACCGTTCCGGCAATGGTTCCCATGCCGCAGGTCATCATGGAAAAAATTTCACTGCGGCTCATCTGTTTCAAATAGGGACGGACAAAGAGCGGAGATTCGATCATTCCCAGAAAGATATCCGCAGCAATGGCAAGCCCTTCTGCTCCGCCGAGTTTCAGGGTTTTTTGCAGAACAAATGAAAATACCCTGACCACTATGGGCAGAATTTTCCAATAAAACAACAGCGAAGATAACGCGCTGATCACCAGCACCAGAGGCAATGCCCTGAATGCCAAAATAAAACTTGCGCCCGGAAATTTCTCATCGAAAGGCAGGTTTCCGCCGCCCAGATATCCGAATACAAAAGAGGTTCCGGCAATCGTGGATTCTTCCAATGCTGTAATCAAACGGTTGAGGGCAAAGAAAAATTCCCGGAATACCGGAACTTTGAACAGTACAGCCGCAATCAGAATCTGCAAAGCGATACCGCTTATTACGGTTCTGAGGCTGACAGCCCTGCGATTTTCGCTGAGAATCCATGCGATTCCGATAAATACGATAAGCCCGGATATGCTCTGTATCATGGTAGATCTGCTTTCGGATGCCAATATGGATGGATCATATCCTCAAAAATACTGATCGCAGCTTCCGCGCCTTGTCCGGCTGCCGTAACAATCTGTTTATACCCGCCTTCCACATCTCCGGCAGAATAAACGCCGGCAATATTCGTGCGATGGCGATTATCCTTTTTAATATAGCCTTCTTCGGTCAGTTCCGCGCCGATCTTTTTGGCAAGCCCCACCGATGGCTCATACCCGATAGCTACGAATACGCCATCAACCTTCATGACGGAAGTCTCGTTGGTCTGATTGTTGAACAACACAAGCTCTTCCACCTGTTTTTGCCCTCGGATTTCCCGAACTTCGGTATTCCATAAAATCGGGATCCCGTTATCATGGAGATTGCGGATCAGAACTTCCTGCGCCCGGAGGCTGTCCCGGCGATGTACCAGTGTAACGTTCACGCCCATGTGATGCAGATACAAAGCTTCTGTAACTGCTGAATTGCCGCCACCGACCATAACGACTTTTTTCCCTTTGAACAAAGGACCATCACAGGTGCTGCAATAGCTTACCCCTCTGCCTGACAATCGAGCTTCTCCTTCCGCGCCCAGATGACGATGGTTCGCGCCGGTTGCCAGCAATACCGCTTTGGTCTTGAATTTCCGGCGGGAAGTCTGCACCTCAATCGGTGTGCCGGGCGTGATGTCAATCACCTCTTCACCCTGAAAAATCGGTACATATTCCAGTGCATGGCTGACCATGATATCTACCAAAGTTTTTCCGCCGACACGGTTGAAGCCCGGATAATTTTCAACCACAGGGGTTGTAGATACCTGACCGCCCAATGCGCCTTTCTCGATAATCGCTGCTTTCAATCCGCTGCGAACCGCATAAATTCCCGCAGTCAGTCCGGCAGGACCGCCTCCCACGATTACTACATCGTTTTCCACCAATTCCGCGTCGCTTTCGGGAATGAAAATCGTCTGCGGCGCCATTTTGCGCAGCGAGTCGGCAAACACTTCTTCGGATTGCGCGCCCAGTCCGATCAGTACATCATCGGCAAAGGTCTGGGGAACACTTTGCGCGTCATATTTCTGAGCAATTTCCGGCTTGCACTGAATATCGATAATTTCAAGCGAGATCATATCGGGTCGCTCGATAGCCGCTTTGACCGCATTCACTGCCTGCTGCGGGCAATACGGACATGAGGGGCTGACAAAAACTTTGATATGTCTGGGGCTGTCAATTTTCGAGATCACATTCTTGGATTGCTCGCTCAAGTTGCTTTTGCCCATGCCGACCAGCATCAGGGTTTCCAGAAATGTCCTGCCTTCTTCGCCCACCGGACCGCCGATCCATCGGATCGAATATGCTTCCGGTGCGATCATCAGTGTCGGAGACAGCGTAACATTCCATTTTTTTGCCAGATCATGGTTAAGATCATATTCCCGGAAAGTGATTTTGGAACTTAATTGCCGAAACGTGCGGATAATCTGACGATTCGCATCGGCAAACACATCTTCCCTGCCTTTTTCGGCAAACATGATAATCGGAATTTCATTGGGCAGTTTTTCAAATGTTTTTTTCAACTGATTCATCACCTGCATTTCAGTTGCGGGATCAGAGTGTCTTTCCATAGTCTTATCCTCCTGATGAAATCGGATTTGTTCAGATCACAGCAAAATTAACAATCATTTTGGGGAAGGTCAATCCGTCAGCATTATACAGACTTCGAAAAAACTTCAGGGATTCGGAAGATAAAGCCCGAATCCCTGCAATCAATTCAAAATAATGGTGGAGCTGGTGGGACTTGAACCCGCGGCCCCATGACTGCCAGTCATGTGCTCTCCCAACTGAGCTACAGCCCCAAAAAACGATCTCAATCTAACAGAAGATCATCTTGCTGTCAACTGTTTTTTTCAATGGTTCGGACAGCTTTTAAAATCACATATTTTTTATTTATTTCAACAATAGCAAACCTTAAATCATCTGAGAAAATCTGCCCTCGGTCTGAGATGGAACAGGGAGTATGTTCCCTTGTCTCCACTCTGGGGATATTTCCGCAGATCGGAAAGGACACTATATTTTGAAAATCGCAAGCCCTGCCAACGAGACATCACAAATGTACTATTGCCATTGACATTTCCGTTAAGGCAATGATAGTGTTGCTGATAAGCCATGAACCGCCAGAAAGTCAGGAGGGACTTATGAGAATTGCCATTCTTATCGTAATATGCCTTATCTTTGTGATGATTGCGTATGCGGATGAGCATCAGATCGGCTTTATCGAAGATTTTGCGTTGTCGAAAAACCGCAATGATGCCTTGAAGCAGTTGATTCCGGGAACCGAGGATTATTATTATTTTTACTGTCTCAACGCGCAGCATGAAAAAGATGCCGAGACTGTCCGCAAGCTTTCGGAACAATGGATCAAACGCTACGGCTATACGGATCGCCTGAAAGAAATCCTTAATCGTCAAGCACTGCTGGAGTACGAAAAACAACCCCAAAAATCGCTGGAACATATCCGCAACGAGCTTGATCTGCGCTTTGATCATCAAAAAGAAGTCTCGGGTCCCAAAAGCGATATTCCCTCCGAACTTAAGCCTGAAAGCATTGCATTTGCCAACTTATTGCAGCAGGCATTTTCCCGCTATGACAATCTGGACGGCATCGAAGACGCGGGACTTGAACTGCTGCCGCACGAAAAGCTCGATCCGACCCGGCGCCGGGAACTGCTCAGACGAATGCAGCGACCGGATATTTCAGGACTTCCCAAACTGGTTACGGATGATCTGAAACACAAAGATTCCGGCGGGTTCGGCTCTTTTCC
>CAZMDM010000169.1:0-10766 GCA_964564775.1 uncultured Desulfonema sp.
GTTGGAGCCTTTGCTGAACAATATCTTATATCAGGTATCGGCAATGGTCGGGTCCGGATCCGCAGTTCTTGCCAAACGTATGAAAAACGGACGATACCAAAAAATGACCGGAACCGGACAATTTGCTAATGATGAATTTGCACAGAAATATTTAAATGAAATTCCTGAACTTATTGATAAAAATATCTGGCAGGGGGATCATTTCGCGTATTTCAGAATCGAAAAATACGGAATTCTGGCTTTGTTTGAAAATAATGACAAACCGCTTAACACCGAGCGGCTTTATATTGTTCGTCTGTTTTTGGAACATGCGGCACAGGCGATTACCAATGTCGAGCTTCAGGAAACTCTGCTGAGAAAAGAAAAGCTTTCCGCAGTCGGAGAGGCAATGAGTATGCTGGTTCATGATCTCAGAGGACCTATCGGCAATATCTGTCAGGCTATCGAATTGCTTGAAACAACATCCGATAACGAGAAATTTGTCAAAGATATGTACCGGCTGTTGATGAGCGATGCCAAAAAATCTCTGCGTATGATCAATGATGTTCTCGATTTTATAAAAAATTCTTCTTTGATAAAAGAAGCGACAGATATAAAGCTCCTTACCGATTCTGTTGTGAAAAGCACGCAAGATTTTCTCAAAGAATCGGGGATTGCCCTTCATATCAAGCTGGACAAGCCATTTTATTTTCCTGCGGACAGTAGCAAAATGGAACGGGTTCTGATCAACCTGATCCGAAATGCTGCCGAATCGTTTGTAAAGTCAGAGATTTCCGATCCGATCATCACGCTGTCCGCGCAAGCTGTATCGGACGGGTTTCAGTTCCGAATCGAAGATAACGGGCCCGGTATCCGTGATGATATTCTCGACAAACTGTTTGTTCCTTTTGCAACGCATAATAAAAAAGGCGGCACAGGACTGGGACTTGCGATTGCCAAACAGTTTGTTGAGGCACACGGAGGAACCATCCGAGTGGACACAGGGGCAAAAGGCACGAAATTCATTATCTTTTTGCCGGATAAATGACAGCATGATCCATCTGTTTCTTGACTTTTGGATACATGGGGTATAAATAGCGTAGCAATCCACAAACAAGATGATGGTCAATGCAATGGTGAATATGGAAATCGGAAATATGCGCATCGGCTCTGGCTACCCTCTGCTGCTGATTGCCGGACCCTGTGTGATCGAAACCGAGGACAGCGCGCTCGAAACCGCGGAATTTTTAAGGCACCTGACCGATGAAATGGATATCCCGTTTATTTTTAAGGCATCTTACGATAAAGCCAATCGGACATCGCTTGATTCGTACAGAGGACCCGGGCTTGAAAACGGCTTGAAAATTCTGGAACGTATCCGAAGAGAAATCGGGGTCAAAGTGATTTCGGATGTGCATCGGATCGAAGAAATTGCAGCAGCAGCCGAGGTTCTCGATGTGATTCAGATTCCCGCGTTTTTATGTCGGCAGACCGATTTTGTTCTCGCAGCCGCAAAAACGGGCAAGCCGGTCAATGTCAAAAAAGGGCAGTTTCTTGCGCCTTGGGATATGAAAAATGTGATGGAAAAACTGAGTTCTACCGGGAACCGGCAACTGATGATTACGGAACGCGGGACAATGTTCGGTTATAACAACCTTGTGGCAGATTTCCGCAGTATTCCGATCATGCGAAATATCGGATATCCGGTGATTTTCGATGCCACACACAGCGTGCAACTGCCGGGCGGTGCAGGCACAAGTTCTTCGGGACAACGGGAATTTGCGCCGGTATTGGCAAGAGCGGCTGTCGCGGCAGGTGCGGATGGCGTGTTTATGGAAGTGCATAAAGACCCAGATAAGGCATTGTGCGACGGTCCCAATTCACTCAGACTCGACAGTATCAGACATCTGCTTTTCCAACTTCGAGCCATTCGGGAGCTTCTATGAAAAATAAAATCAAACAAATTCTGATATCCCTTATCACAGTATCTTTCGTGCTGATGATTGCAATTTTTATCACAGATCGTCATAGTACGGAAATATCGGACAGCATCTCTCTTCGCAAATCTGCGGATATCGCCATTGACAAGGTTCAGCAGACTGCGGTGCGCGACGGCATTACGGAATGGACATTGAAGGCTGTTTCGGCAAAACTGACCGATGCTCAGAAACAGGCAGTATTTGAAAAGCCTGCGGTAACCTTTTTTCTCAAAGACGGCAAAACGCTGTCCATGACCGCGAAACAAGGCGTTGTCGAAACCGATTCCAACAGCATCGAGGCAAAGGGCAAGGTGCGGCTGACACAGGAAAAATATCAGCTTGAAACTGAAAAGCTTCGGTATGAAAACGACAAGCGCATGTTTTCCGCAAATGTGCCGGTCAGCATTTCGGGACAGGATGTTCATCTGTCCGCAGATGCCATGTCTTATGATGTCAATACGAACCAATTGTTTTTCAAAGGAAATGTCAAAGGAATTTTCAGTGAAAGCTTCAGTCTTTAGACAATGGATCGGATGGGGATGTGCGGCAATCGTGATTGCGCTGATGACCGGACTGTATGCCGAAGAATCTCCCAAATCTTCGGAAGATAAGAAAATTCGGATTTCATCAGACAGCATGATGGCAGACAGCCAGTCCAAGTATGTGGAATTTATCGGTCATGTCAGAGCGGTTCAGGGCGATACGGTCATTACTGCGGAGCGATTGAAAATCTTTTATAAAGACGCATCCTCGCCCGAAAAGGCGCCTGCTGATCCCAAAAAACCAATGCCGGGCAACAATTCGGTGGATAAAATCGTGGCAAGCGGCAATGTGAAAGTGCAGATCGAAGATAAAATTGCCGAAACGCAGGAAGCGGTTTATACCACTCAGGACAGAGTGCTGGTGCTGACCGGCGATGATTCCAAACTGATCTTCGGCAATAATTCGATTTCCGGCTACAAAATCACCTTTTATCGGGACAGCAACAAATACAATGTGGAAGGCAGCGGCAAAAAACAGGTCGAAGCCACCGTCTATTCCGAGGATAAAGGATTGAATTGAAACACGCGGTATTGTCTCTTCGGAATTTGGTCAAGGAATATCATGGAAGGCGTGTGGTCAACGGGGTAAGTCTCGATCTGGAAAGCGGCATGGCAGTCGGACTTCTGGGACCCAACGGCGCGGGCAAAACCACGACATTTTACATGACCGTCGGCATGATTCGTCCGGACGGCGGACAAGTATTTCTGAATAATGAAGACATTACTGCAATGCCAATGTATATCCGAGCCAGAAAAGGAGTCGGATATCTGCCTCAGGAAACCTCGATTTTCAGAAAGCTGACGGTTCGGGAAAACATTTTGGCAATTTTGGAAAGCTTTCCCTTGTCCGAATCCGAGCGATTATCGCGTACCGATATGCTGTTGGAGGAATTGGGGATCCGCCATCTTGCAGATCGAAGAGCAGGCGGAGGCTTATCCGGCGGTGAATGCAGACGATTGGAAATCAGCAGGGCATTGGCAACGGACCCGTCGTTTATCTTATTGGATGAACCGTTTGCCGGAATTGACCCGCTGGCAGTCATTGACATCAAAAATCTGATCCGGCATCTGAAACTTAGAGGCATCGGTATTCTGATTTCCGATCACAATGTCCGGGAAACGCTCGGTGTGTGCGATATTGCGTATATTCTGAGCAGCGGTCAGGTGGTGGAATCCGGTACGCCGGAACATATTGCATCCAGCGAAACTGCACGGCGGATTTATCTGGGAGATGAATTTACATTGTCTTAAAATGGCTACTCTATGATATCATTGCACAGAGTAGCTCATGATTTTAAAAAGATTTATTTAAATTTCCCCAACAATCCGCTGGCAATGGTGTTTTTCTGAATTTCTTTGGTGCCTTCATAGATTTCGGTAATCTTGGCATCCCGGTAGAAGCGCTCCACTTCGTATTCCAGCATGTAGCCGTAACCGCCCAGCAACTGAATCGCTTCGTCGCAGACTTCGACAGCCGTGCGGGCTGCGGCAAATTTTGCCATCGAGGTGATTTTGGGATCAATGGTGTTTCTGTCGAAATTCAGAGCTGCTTTGTAAGTAATCAGTCTTGCCATTTCGATTTTGGTTGCCATTTCGGCAAGTTTGTGCTGAGTAACCTGATAATCGGCAAGTTTTCTGCCGCCGCCCTGCACTCTCTGTTTGACATACGCCAATGCTCGGTCAAATGCACCCTGAGCCGTACCCAATGCCTGAGCCG
This sequence comes from uncultured Desulfonema sp., assembly GCA_964564775.1. Taxonomy (GTDB): domain Bacteria; phylum Desulfobacterota; class Desulfobacteria; order Desulfobacterales; family DYRC01; genus DYRC01. The sequence goes on from CAZMDM010000169.1 coordinate 4,218, forward strand.
CAATTCCGATCCGGCTTTCGTTAAAGAACTGAAGCAGCTGATAAAATCCTTTGTTTTCCTGACCGATGGTATTGGACAGAGGCACTCTGACGTTGTTGAAATTGACTTCTGCGGTGTCCATCATGCGGATACCCATTTTGACGCCGACACTGGTCGCGGTAACTCCCGGACGATCCGCTTCGACCAGAATCAGGCTGATGCCACGATATGAGGGGTTGGCATTGGGATCGGTCTGGCACAGAACACTGTAAAAACCTGCCAAAGGTCCGCCGTTGGTGATGAAAATTTTGCTGCCGTTGATGACCCATTCATTGCCCTCTTTGACCGCTGTGGTATTCATTGCGGTAATGTCGGAGCCGTGATCGGGTTCGGTAAATGCGCCGCAGGAAAGCACTTTGCCTTCGGCAACCTGAGGCAGCCATTTGGATTTCATCTCTTCGGAGCCGAAATGCAGAATAATTTCAGAGGCAAATCCGGCAAGCATAATACATGCACCGACAGAGGAATCTCCGCGGCACAACTCTTCGGCAACCAGAATATTTTCAAATACGCCCGTGCCTTGTCCCGAATATTTTTCAGGATAGTGAATGCCAATAAAGCCCAAATCCGCTGCTTTTTTCCAAATCGCTTTGGGATATTCGTGTTTTTCTTCCAGTTCCGCAATTACTTCCCGTTTGAATTCTTTTTTGACGAATTCACGGACAGCCTGCTGAATCCTCTGCTGTTCTTTGCTCAGTTCAAAATCCATAACCTGTCTCCTGATTAAAAAGATAGAAAAAGATAGCTTTTCCGTTCTTTAATCGCTAAAGCTTTGTTGTGTAAAGGCTTATTTTTTGAATACTATTTGTTGACCATGAGCGCCGGATACGACAAAGCGGATTCATTTTTAACCGCGTTTCCGACAGAAACAGTTTCGGGGTAATTGCATAGAAAAAGCCGAACAAAACAATACATAACGGGAATAATTTCCCCCTCCCACATCAAACAAAAAGAGGGGGAATCTGCGTTCACCGGCTCTTCAGAATGCCGGGCTTGGGATATGATTCGAACACTTTCTGAGAACTCTGAATATCCTCATCCGAAAGTGCATAATTCTGCAATTCTCCTGAGAAATATTTTTCATACGCGCCCAAATCCAGCAGCCCGTGTCCGCTCCAAGAGAACACGATCACTTTTTCCTTGCCTTCTTCTTTGGCTTTCAGAGCTTCCTCGACCACGCACGCCAGCGCATGAGTGGTTTCCGGTGCGGGAATAATGCCTTCGGTTCTCGCAACCAGAACACCCGCCTTATACGCATCCAACTGATTGACTGCTCTGGGCTGAATCAATCCTTCCACTGCAAGCTGGCTGACGGTCGGCGCCATTCCGTGATACCGAAGTCCTCCGGCATGGAATGGCGGTGGCATGAACGCATGTCCCAGACTGTGCATTGCCAGAAGCGGCGTGTATCCGGCAGTATCTCCATAATCATAGACAAACGGGGCTTTGGTCAGAGTCGGACATGCGGCAGGTTCGACCGGATAAATGTCGATTTTTTTGCCGTTCATCTTATCCAGAACAAACGGAAATGCAAGCCCTGCAAAGTTGCTTCCGCCGCCCACGCAGCCGATCACTACATCAGGATACAAGCCGATTTTTTCGAATTGCTTTTTGGCTTCGAGTCCGATCACAGTCTGATGCAGCATGACATGATTCAGCACGCTGCCCAGCGAATATCTGCTGCTGCCGCTTGAATCGCTGACAGCCGCTTCGATGGCTTCACTGATGGCAATACCCAGACTTCCCGGCGTATCCGGGTCCTTGGCTAAAATATCGCGTCCTGCTTTGGTTTCTGGGCTGGGGCTGGGAACGCATTTTCCACCCCATGCCTCCATCATGGCTTTGCGATACGGTTTCTGATCGAAACTGATCCGCACCATGAACACTTTGCATTCCAGTCCGAACTGGGAACAGGCAAATGCCAATGCCGAACCCCACTGTCCCGCGCCGGTTTCGGTAATCATGCGCTTGATGCCGAAAACCTTGTTGTAATATGCCTGCGGTACAGAAGTATTGGGTTTGTGGCTACCCGGGGGGCTGACGCTCTCATTTTTGAAAAATATTTTCGCGGGCGTTCCCAAAGCCTTTTCCAATGCCGTGGCTCTCACCAGCGGAGAGGGGCGCCATATTTTATAGACGCCCTGTACCTCTTCGGGAATCGTGATCCATCTCTCACTGCTGACTTCCTGTTCGATCAGATTCATGGGAAATACCGGTGCCAGCATATCCGGCGTAATCGGCTTTCCGTCAGGTCCCACCGGCGGGTTGAGTTTGATGTCTGAAAGAATATTGTACCACTGGCGCGGCATATCCGATTCTTCCAGCAAAACCTTTTTGACTTCCATTTTCTGCGTTTATCCTTTCTCTTTCAATCCGAGTTGTTCCAATGCCCTCTGTCTTGCTTCCGGCATTTCAGCCCGAAGCTTCTGAAATATTTATCTCTTTGTTTTCAAAAGCAATCCGAATGCTGTCCAGAATACCGTTGATAAATGCGCCGGTCTCATCCGTGCCGAATCTTTTGCCGATGTCAATGGCTTCGTTGATTGCAACTTTATCAGGAATATCCGGGCAGTGCAGAATCTCATAAGCGGCGATCCGCAGAATATTCCGATCCACGCAGGACATGCGATGGATTTTCCAATTACTTGAAAATTTTTCGATAATTTCGTCCAACCGGGGCTGAAACTGCATAACCCCTCTGACCAGACGCTCGAAAAATTCTTTCGCGGTCTCCGGCGGCGGAAAATCTTCTGTGAACAGCTTCAAAGCTCTTTCGGACATATTCTGCTGAATGTCCATAGAATACAGCGCCTGCAACGCGCTTTCTCTGGATACGCGGCGAACTCCCATAATTTTAAGCCTATTCCGATACTTCCATCAGATTTGCCATTTCGATGGCACTCATTGCGGCACTCCAGCCTTTGTTGCCGGATTTGGTTCCTGCGCGCTCAATAGCCTGTTCGATGGTATCTGTGGTCAGCACCCCGAAAATTACCGGCAGTTCGAAATCCAGACTGACTGCAGCAATGCCTTTGGAAACTTCGGCGCAGACATAATCGAAATGCGGGGTTGATCCGCGAATTACCGCACCGAGACAGATAATGGCATTGTATTTGTTCTTTTTCGCCATTTTTTTGGCTAAGAGAGGGATTTCAAATGATCCCGGCACCCTGATCAGATCAATGTCTTCATCTCTCGCTCCGGACCTCAGTAGCGCGTCCATAGCCCCGCCCACCAGCCGATCCGTGATGAAATCATTGAAACGACCGACAATAATTGCAAATTTCTTGCCCTGAGCAAGCAGCTTTCCTTCGATAATATTTGGCATCTTATTTTCACCTCATGTTTATTGGCTGATATTCATATCATATATATTCTTCCGAATCCAACTGAATCTGTCTGCTGCCCTTACCTTTCAGTTTCGCGGTCTCGAAGGTGATGTTGGTCTGAGGCAGTCTCAGCTTTCTCTCCGAAAAAAACTCTGCCAGTGTCATTGCCTGAAGTTTCGGATATTCGAAGCCCGGAACACTGACAACACCGGATTTCGCAACGGTTTCAAGCATCGGCTTGGTGAGCGGCTCAATGCTGAGAAACACGCCGAGTCCGCAGTTGTGTTTCACCATCGCACCGAGCAGCGCATCAATATCTTTCGACTGCACTTTGCCGCCTTTGACCTGAAAAGCTGCTTTGATCGTATTTCCTTTATTATCAGTCTGATAAAGTGCAATTCCGTCAACACCTTTGTCCGCTCCCTTTCTGCCGAAAGTCATGGAAAACGCACAGAATTCGGTAATCCACCAATCCTGAAATGCAAAAGGATTCTGCTGCCACAGCCGGATTGCCGAAGCCTCATCTTTGGGAATACCGCGAACTTCGTATTCCGATAAACTCTTACCGTAACTTTCTTTCAGACGTTTCTGAATCAGCGATACGGCTATCGGAGAAATATCAATACCGATCCATTGCCGTTTCAGACTTTCCGCAGCATCAACGGTGGTGCCGCAGCCGCAGAACGCGTCCAGTACAATATCGCCCTCATTCGAACTCGCGTTTATGATTCTTTCAAGCAATGCTCTGGGTTTCTGAGTCGGATAGCCGAGGCGTTCTTTTGATACGGGATTGAGCATATTGATGTCTGTCCAAATATCTCCGATTAATTTAACGCCTTTGCTTTCATCCAGATATTGTTTGTAAGAGTACATGGCTCCGTTTTTTACAGGTTCTATCAGACGATTCTCTTTTTTCAGACGTTCAAGCGTTTCCTCGCTGTATGTCTTCAAAAGGGTCTTCCGATAAAAGCCTCGGTCATCTTTCCATCTGAATCGGCTCAGATATTCTTCGGAATAAGGTTCGGACGGGGCATTCCAAAACATATCCTGACTTTTTGAGTATAGAAAAATCACATCGTGTTCACGAGGCAGTTGTTTTGCCAAAGATTTGCTGCTGCCGCTGAACGGCGTCCGCTTCCATGATATTTCATTTCTGAAATTTTCCTGCCCGAAAATCACATCGCAGACAGTTTTCAGGTAATGGCTCATGGTCGGGTCGCAATGCAGGTAAAAGCTGCCGGTCGGCTTCAGAACGCGATGCAGTTCAATGATTCTCAATGCCATCATCACCAGATACGAAAACGTGAACGGAGCGATATCCGAATAAATCATCAGCAATTTGTAAATTTTTTCGGTTCTCAGTGTCCGAAGCTCGTTCAGCGAATCCTGAATGTTTTTCAGCGACCATGTATCTTCGAATGCAATACGCTGAGTTTTTATATCTTTATCATCAAAAAAGATATTGTAATTGCGCTTGCTGTTGAACGGCGGGTCAATGTAGATCAGATCAACCGATTCCGATGCGACCTCTCTTTGCAGAACATCCAGACAATCTCCAAGATGCAGAACATTCATATCTCCTCCGAATCTCCCCAAAATCCGGCCGATCCGTGATGAAATCATTGAAACAACCGACAATAATGGCAAATCTCTTGCCCTGAACCAGCAGCTTTCCTTCGATAATATTGATATCTTATCTTGTATTGAGCGACATTCATATCATAATCCTCTTCCGAATCCAACTGAATCTGTATGTCGCGTTCTCCGATTGCTTGCGTTTCCGAAAAATATGGAAAATATGGTCGTAATGATTTTCAGAAAAAATTCTTGACATCCACAGCAAATTATGAAACATAATTTGTCCCAATCGAAGGGAATGAATCCCGCGTCATCATCAATTTTATTTAAAAATCAGAAAAGTACAACGCCATGAAGGTGTAAGATCGATATCGGTCTTCTTCATGGCGTTTTTTATTTCAAAGGGGAGAGATTCAGGATGAAAAAGGCAGTGGCAATATTTATGGCGGTTTTGTTTTCAGCATCCGTCAGTTGGTCTCAGGAAAGCACGGAAAAAAAGAAAGATGCCGCGATGGAGGAGATCGTGGTAACGGCAACCAAAACGGAAAAAACGCTTTCCGATGTGCCGGCAGATGTCAGCGTCATCACCAAAGAGGAACTGAAGCAGAAAAATTACACGAACGTCAGTGAGGCTCTTGAGACGATTCCGGGAGTGATGTCTTATTCCGGAACCGGCGTTGTACCGGGACCGCCCGCATCGCCGGTGGTCAATCTCAGAGGATTTCACGGTGCGATGAGAACCATGATTATGGTCAACGGACAGCCCATCAGTCCGTTTCTCTACGCCGCGTCTTTAGTGCATTGGTCAGCCATACCGGTGGATGTGATCGAGCGGATAGAAGTCGTCCGTGGACCATTTTCAGCACTTTACGGTGGAGATGCGGTCGGCGGGCTTGTGAACATCATCACCAAAACACCGGAAACATTCGAGGCTACGGTGCGAAGCGGCTATGGAACCAACAGCACCTATAAAGAACACGCAAGCATCGGCGGCAAGCCGTTAGAAAAGCTCAGTGTATTTGCAGCGTATGATTTCAAAAAGACGGACAACTATGTCGGCGATTACAATATTCTCAGAGCGTCCACGCCCACTGCGGCTCAGTCTGCCGGCGCCAAGGCAGTAACCGGCATCATTTCCCAGCCTTACCGAACCGGCGGCGATGCGTATGAAGTCGGCGACAAGGGAAAATATGACTATTCGGAACACAGCTTCACGCTCAATCTGAAACTGGAGCCAACCTATACCTCATCTCTGAAGATAAATATGCTTTACAGTCTCTATGATGTTGATCCTTTCGGTTCATCATCTTATCTGAGGGACGCTTCGGGAAATGAAGTCCGATCCGGCTGGGTCAGTTTTCCGGTGAACGGCAAAACAACCTATCTGAATACGACATCCGGCGGTTTTATGACATCGGGTGCTGAAAAAACAAGCGGTATTTACACCCTTGAATACACGAACAACCTTTCCGAAGCTCTGCGGATAAAGGTATCCGGCGGGCTTACGGATTTTGCCACTGACAGAATTATGTATCCGGGCAGCAGCGCGACAGAATCCGGCGGTGCAGGTACATTTCAGGAAGCTCCAAGCCGGATATGGACC
>CAZMDM010000170.1:0-18533 GCA_964564775.1 uncultured Desulfonema sp.
AGCGGTTCTGAGCGTAGCGATTGCATCATCAATAGGCATGGTACAGATATCTCGCAATCGCTGTTCATTGTCCGAGGATAGCGTTGAACCGTTCGGTTTGGTGAGAATATCTTGTTTCATGGCGCGATTCTCCATGCAACAGGATTGCCTGAAATGGCGATATACTTCTTTTTGCAGGAATCTTGAACAGCTTTGTTGTTCCCGGGTGTGTAGATACCGGGAAATTTCAGATTTTTGTTTTTCATTGTTCACCTCCGTTAGGACCGAAAGCCGGAGAATTGGCTCTGCCGGAGGTGAATCAGTGGGCTATACTCGGATGGATTGCCGACTGCTCACCTGCCGATCGCAAAACACAATCGTCGCGGTTTTGGGGCATCAGTTCTGTTCTGAGTAAGTTTGTGGAATATTTTTTGGCAACTATGACTGCCATCCGAGTCGTTCATCGCATTCTCCTTCATCAAGCTGCTTGTCTTCTACACCTTGAAACATGCCTTGTCAATCTGTTTGTGGTTTGTATCGGTGCTTTTTTTCGGAACAGATCAGTTTGAAAATGCTTGTTGAATTTTTTTGCATCTTTAAATATAATAACTCGATTATTGACAATCTTTTCAGGCATAGGAATTTTCCGGTATGAACACCCCGAAACGTCTGTTCAGGCGTTACAGTTATATGAACCTGACGGTTTTTATTCTGTTATCGGCTATTCTGATGATGCTTCTGTATTTAAATACCCAATTTCAGAAGCATAAAGAACTTGCAAATCTTCAGGAAGGATTTGCAGCAGAGGCAGATCATATTGATACTTTCCTGAAAAAAGTTGGTGACAATATTTTGTCGCTCAGACATTATGCAGAGAATGATCTTGCCTATATATCACTGAAAGATTATCCCAGGCATATTCTGTTCAGCCGTATCACAGACAGTCCAGATAAAAGCTATTTTCATTCGGATGATGTGTCGGAGGTTATCGGTAAAGAGATGGTAGGCAATATTACCGGAGCAGGTTCATTTCAGAATCGGGAAAATACGTTTTACGATGAAGTGAATATGGCGCTCAATCTGAGTCCTCTGATCCGATTCTGCTTTCATACATTGAATATCGCGCCCTGGGTGTATTATACCTCGAAAAACAGATTCATTCATATTTATCCCCACACCGCATCTTCCCAATTCAGGTATTCGGATGAATTGCTGAAGCACGAATTTTATCAAAACGGGCTGCCGGAGAAAAATCCTGCTAAATCGTTGTTCTGGACAGAAGCTTATATGGACGAAGCCGGAAAAGGTCTGATGGTAACCTGTTCCGCTCCGGTATATGGGGGCAATAAATTCAAGGGAACCGTGTCGGCAGATATTACCTTCGATTTCTTAAACAGTTGGATCGGACATTTCAAACCTGAAAAAGGAGAAATGTTCATTTTCAATAACAGAGAACAACTGATCGCTCATCCCCGGCTTGCCCGCAGCAGTCAGAAAAAAATCCTCAAAGCAAAAGCCGCATTTCCCGAAGGTTTGGAAACACATATTGCAGATTTGACAGTTGATAGAGATACTGCGGTTACAGTGCGGCATATCGGTGGATATACGCTGATTGGCAAAAAATCTGCTTCTGCTCCGTGGACGATAGTGTATCTGATGAAAAAGCCGGAGGGTATATCTTATTTCACGGACAATTCCGGTATCGAATCCATCCTCATACTGATTTTTGCGGCACTGCTGATGATATGTCATACCTATTTGACAAAGAAGAAGATTATTCTTCCGTCGGAAAAAATGGTCAGACTGATCGAATCTGAAGGCGCGGAATCCGATATCCGGGAAGAAAAAATTCCCCATGAATGGAAGCCGATGTTCGAGCGTATCAGCAGGGCTTATGCTGAAAAGAAACACTCACAGGAGGAACTGAGAGAGTATAACGAACACCTTAAAGCAGTATTTTCTCAGATCGGTCGGATGATAGATCAGTTGGATACGGTTACATTGAAAGAAATCGAAGCTGCCACTGCTCAGAACACCCAAAATACGAAATATACGGAGCGGCTGATGAAAGATGCCGGAGCGGTATTTACAAAAACAACCCAAATCATGAAAAAAATGACGCTTTCGATCACCGATATCAGCAAGAGCAGCGAAGAGACCTCCGAGATCATCAAAACGATTGACGAAGTGGCGTTTCAGACCAATCTGCTGGCATTGAACGCGGCAATCCAAGCTGCCAGAGCCGGAGAAGCCGGAGCCGGATTTGCGGTCGTGGCAGACGAGGTCAGAAATCTTGCGCTTCGCAGCACACAAGCTGCCAAACATACGGAAGAACGGCTTGCGGATACAGTGAACAGAATCAAAGAAAGTGCCGCTCTGGTTTCCGAGACAGAACAGACATTTTCAACGCTGTCCTCAGATGTTGACAAAGTGAGCGAATTTATGGCAAAAATTGCTGCCGGATATGTTCAGCAGTCCGCGGCAGTTCGGGAAATCATCCGCTCGATCCGGGAGATAGACCGGATACTCGGCAATGTTGTATCCGCATCATAAGATTCGAAAAGGATTTTATATGAGATATTGCTTTATTTTAATCTGTATCCATCTGACTTTTTTACAGGTTTATGCCGGAGAGAAAAAACCGGTGCTGGTATGTTCCACAACCCAGATCGCGGATTTTGCAAGGCAGGTTGTGGGAGAGCGCTGTGAAGTGCATTCGGTTCTTGCACCGGGGGCTGATCCGCATACTTACATGCCCACGCCCGATGATGCCAAAATGGTGATGCGCGCTGACCTTACACTTCAGAACGGTTTGCATCTGGAGGGCAAAAACTGGATGGCAGTGCTTGCCAAAGATGCGAATAAACCTCTGATCACCTGCGCGGACGGCGTCAAGCCCATCGAACTTTCCAAAGAAAGAGAAAAGATTTCAGACCCTCACTCGTGGTTTTCTGCTCGGAATGCGGCAATTTATGTGAATAATATTCTGGAAGCCGTTATCAGACTCGATCCTGCCGGAAAAGACCGATATGAGGCAAATACCAAATTGTATCTGAGAACGCTTAAGATTTTGGACGGGTGGATTCGGGAACAAGTCAATCTGATTCCGCCGCAAAAGCGGATTTTGGTAACCAGCCATGACGCGTTCAATTATTTCTGTCTGGAATACAAATTCAATGCTCAGTATAATTTTTTAAGTCTTGCACCGGTCGGATGGTCAACCGGCAGCGAAGTCGGCGCGGGCATGACGCCGGAACGCTTCAAAACTGTTGCAAATTCGATCCGAAGTTTCGGCGCATCAGCAGTATTTGTCGAAACCAGCGTGAATCCCAAGCTGATCCGGGAAATTGCGAGTGAAACCGGAGTGAAAGTGGGCGGAACCCTGTATTCGGATTCGATGGGAGAGCGCGGAACTGCCGGAGAAACGTATGTGGGCATGATGCGTGAAAATGTTTTAACGATCTGTGAAGCCTTGAAATAGGAGAATTTATGCGAATTATGTTTGCGATGCTGATCAATATTGTGTTTATCGGCGGACTTGCACTGTATATGAGTCATCGGGACAAATATGCTGCGGTGAACGCGGCTCCCCTGAAAACCTATACTGCCAAGAAAAAATATCGGCTTGAAATTACGCCTGCATTTGCCCTTCAGCCTGATCCGTTTGCCTTTCGGAAAGACAGTGCTGAAAAACCCGTGCTGCTGTCGGTGAAAATGGGAACAGAGGAAGTCTTGCGTCTGACTCAGCCCAATCAACCCGGGAAACCGGTATTTGCAAATATTTCAGGATTGAACATGGGAGATAACGAATTATATATCGAAGCAAGTCCGCCGCAGGATGATATCTGCCATGCACTCAGGGTTCGGATTCTGGAAAACAGCCGCCCGATTGCCGATACCACCTTCTGGGCAGAACCGGGCAGCCTGATCAGCGACAGTTTTTATTTTCACATCGGGGAAGAGCATGAATGATACTGCGCCCGTGATTTCGGTGGAAAATCTGACTGTCAGCTATGGTCCCAAGCCTGCATTGTTGGATATCTCGCTGTCTGTGGATAAAGGCTTGCTGGTCGGTGTGATCGGTCCCAACGGAGCGGGCAAATCTACGTTTATCAAGGCAATTCTGGGATTTGTCAAGCGGGATTTCGGATCCGTGAAAATTCTGGGCATTCCTGCGGAAAAAGCCAGAGGACTGGTCGCGTATGTGCCTCAGCGCGGGGCAGTGGATTGGGATTTTCCGGTCTGTGTCAAGGAAGTTGCTATGATGGGAAGATACGGGGCGATTCCCTGGTATAAAAATCCGAGCCGGAAAGACTGGGAAATTGTCAATCAGGCATTGGACATGGTTCGCATGAGCGAGTTCAAAGACCGGCAGATCGGTCAGCTTTCCGGCGGGCAGCAGCAGAGAGTATTCATGGCAAGAGCCTTGGCTCAGGGATCGGAGATTCTACTGTTGGATGAACCTTTTGCCGGAGTGGATGCGGCTACGGAACGTGCGATTCTGGATGTGCTGGAACGCGCCAAACAGACCGGCAGGACGCTGATCGTGGTTCATCATGATCTGGCAACCGCGTCGGAATATTTTGACCGCCTGATTCTCATCAAGCAGAGGATGTATGCTTATGGAACGCCTCAGATGGTGCTGAGGGAGGATCTGCTCAGCGAGGTCTATGAAGGAAAACTTCGGGCTTTTTCGAATCTGATGAAAGGCGAAGTATCTGTATAACCTTCCTCTCTGATCTGCGGAGTATGCCCGGCTCCGTGAACACAATATCGGAGCAATATCAGTACTCATCCGTTATAGCAAAAAATAATGAACGGCATTTATTCAAGGAGGATTTACATGAAAAAACTTGTTTTAATTTTCGCGATGATTATATTCTCAGCGCCATATACCGCGGGGGCTGAAAAGCTTATTTTTGCCAGCAGCGGCGCATTACCGCCTTATATTTACGAAGAAAATCAGAAGCTCACGGGCATCAATACGGATGTGATTTATGAAGCATGTAGGCGTCTGAACATAGAACCCGAATTTCGGATCATGCCTGCCAAGCGATATTTGCGGGATTTGCAGGAAGGAACGATTGATGCTGCCGTATCTTTGTACCGTGTGAAAGAACGGGAGGAATTTTTGGCATATCCCGCAGAACCGATCAATATCATCCGAAATGTTATTATTGCCCGAAAGAATAGCAATATCGTCATCGGCAAACTGGATGATCTGAAAGGCAAAACGCTCGGTGTCGTATCCGCATACTCTTACGGACCCGAATTTGACGCGTATCAGGATTTGAAAAAGATCGTATGTAAAGATACTCAGGAATTGCTTCGCATTCTTCAGAAAGAACGGATTGAAATTGCGGCAACTCAGGATATTATTTATGAGTATATCAGCAAATTGCTGGGCTTTCAGAATGAATTCAAAACGGTTTATAGGATCGGCGAAAGAGAATTTTATCCGGCATTTTCCAAGGTCAAAGGGAAAAACGGCATTCAACTGGCTGAAAAATTCAGCCGGGTGATTCAGCAATTGAAAGAAGAAGGCGTTATCCGAAAAATTACGGATCGCTATCTGACAAAACAGGAGTAAAGGATTATCGAAAGTATGAAGATGAGTTCATCGGATTCTTCATCTGCGGAAATGTATGTGAAAGCAGCTCTCGGAAAAAAGACGATAGGGCTGATCGTGTTGGATGTGCGCGGCATTGTGTCCTATACGGACATGATGATGATTTGCAGCGGACGCTCGAATCGTCAGGTAACGGCTATCGCGGAACATATCGAAGCCGAACTCAAAGCCAACGGCAAACGCCCCTTAAGCACCGAAGGCGTCAAGGAAGGGCGATGGGCCTTGCTGGACTATGGAGACATGATTATCCATGTATTTTACGAGTCTGTCAGGAATTTTTATAATCTCGAAGGCTTGTTGTCCGATGCCAAAAAAGTTGACATTTCAAAGTTTCGGGCTTCGGAAGATCATTCGTCTGAAGATGATGATGACCGTGAGGATGAAGACTGAAGATTATGGTCTTTACATTTTTCAAAGGATGAGATAAGGCGTTGATATGAGAACAGCTAAACTGGGAGGATAAGATGAATCTGACAAATATCGAATCAGTGAAGCAGAATATTGTGATAAATCCGGAAATTCTTGGTTCTTTTCACTATTCAAGCATTGAAGAAGCGGGGCTTGATATGCTGATGCTTTCGGCTCAGGCGAAATATGCAGAATATTTGCTTGAAGATAAGCAGTTTGAGGAAAAATATCGGATGCCGTTCTTATCATTTCAAAATCAGATTGATCAGAAAATCAATCAGGAAAATTTCGAACAGGAAGATGATCTGATGGCATGGCGATTTGCGTATGAAGGACTGCAATATTGGGCAAAAAAGATTGAGGAATTGAGACATTGTTTTTCAAGACATTGACATCATATTCCGATGTGATCAGAAATATTGAAGTAAAACGATTCAGAAGAGACGGGGCAAGATATGAAATTCGTGCTGTTCTTTTTATTGAAGACGGATCGGAATTGCACTTCAAAGAATACTTGTTTGAGGATGGCACGAAGAAATATTCTTATCATTGGCAAACCGAAGATGGTAAGATCATCGGGCGTTGGGACAATTCTCCTCATTGGCATAATATAAAGACATTTCCGCATCATTTTCATAATAAAAGTGAAGACCAGATTGAAGAATCATATATCCGAAATCTCGAATCATTGTTGGAATATCTGCGGAATAAATTAAAGCTTAAGGATTGAAAGAGATATTTTCTATGTTCACCGGAATCATCGAAGGACTCGGCACCATCAGAAGCATCAGTTCCTCGGGGCGGGGAAAGCGATTTGCGATTGAAGCGGATTTCAGCTTGGATGGCGCAAAAATCGGCGACAGCATTGCGGTCAGCGGCGCATGTCTGACGGCAGTAACGCTGGATGGGAAAAATTTTACCACAGACGTATCGCCCGAAACAGTTTCCCGAACCACCTTTGCCAAAGCCGTTGTCGGAGAACGGGTCAATCTGGAGCGGGCATTGCGGCTGTCGGATCGTCTGGACGGGCATCTGGTATCGGGTCATATTGACGGCATGGGCATTATCCGAAACCGGAAAGCGTTGGATAATGCGATTATCGTTACCATCGGTGTGCCGGAATCGCTGTCGAGATACATGATTCCCAAAGGATCGGTGGCAATTGACGGTATCAGCCTGACGATCAACCGTGTGGATAAAGACAGTTTTGATGTCAGTATTATTCCGCACACGGCAAAACTGACCACGATCAGCTTCAAAAAAGTCGGAGACAGCGTGAATATCGAAACTGACATGATCGGAAAATATGTGGAGCGGTTTGTATCGGGAAATAAGCAATCCGGCCTTACAATGGAGTTGTTGGCGAAAAACGGGTTTTTATGATAAAGTCATATCCCTATATCACTACAAATTTCGGAAACGCGTATCTCGGAGATTCTTTACAGCTCACCTTACGCAGTAATTTTCAAAGGCTCTGATTTTCCGCAGATACAAGGATTCTCTGTCTTCTCTTTCCGCTCTGAGGACAGATACGCATTTCAAGCCGTTTGTACACAGACAGATCAAAAATGAGAATCGCTGTTCCGCTTTCAGACATCCTTGACAAACACCGAAATTAGCCTTACAAACTGACTTTGACCTCACACCATAAATATATAAGGTCGGAGAAAATTCGTGGATATTGAACTCGAAGGCATTGTGATTATTGTTGGAAATTACGGAAGCGGCAAAACCGAAGTTGCGGTGAATCTTGCGGTTCATCAGAAACGCAAGGGCATGGATGTCCGCATAGCGGATCTGGATCTGGTCAATCCGTATTTCAGAACCCGTGAAGCCAAAGATGCACTTGCCCGATTCGGCATAGAGGTAGTTTTGCCCCCGGCAAAATATCATCATGCGGATCTGCCGATTTTAACCCCTGAGGTATCCGGTATGATTCGAAATCCGAGTCAGCTTAGCATTCTGGATGTCGGCGGAGATGATGCAGGGGCAACCGTATTGGCTGCACTTGCTGATTCTTTCAAAGGCAATATCAAAGTGCTTCAGGTGATCAATGCTTTCCGACCGTTCACAGATTCGGTCGAAGGATGTCAGAAAATTCGCAGAGAGATCGAGCGGGCGTCGAAAATGACCATTACCGGTATGATCGGCAATACACATCTGATTGATGATACCACACTTTCAGATATTTATCAGGGCTATGAGTTCGCCATGCAGGTATCGCGGAAAAGCGGACTTGCCCTTGAATTTGTTACCGTCGCGGCAAACCTGCTGACGGAAATTGATTTTGCCCGTTTTTCCTGTCCCATACTGCCGATTGAAAGACAACTTGTACCGCCGTGGAAAAAGGCTGTGAAACTCGGTTCTAAAAATTTACTGAGGAGTTATTCAAACTGATGGCATATCATTATGTAATTGATATTGACCGCTGTAAGGGCTGCGGATTGTGCGTTTCCGTATGCCCGAAAAAAGTGTTGGAAATATCGGATAAAGTCAATACCAAAGGGTATTTTCCCGCGTATCAGGCAAGACCGGAGGACTGCATATTCTGCACAACCTGCTGTCTGATGTGTCCTGATGTGGCGATTACGATTACTTCGGATGAAACAGAAGAAAAGGCTGCGTAAAGGGAGGATGTTGTTGTGGGTAAAAAAGTACTGATGAAAGGCAACGAAGCTATCGGAGAGGCTGCGATTCGTGCGGGATGTCTGAATTATTTCGCTTATCCGATCACGCCTCAGTCCGAGGTTGCGGAATATCTTTCCAAGCGTATGCCGGAAGTAGGCGGTGTATTTCTGCAGGGGGAGAGCGAAGTGGCGGTCGGATATATGCTGTTCGGCGCGGCAGGCTGCGGCGCAAGAGTCTTTACGACATCATCCAGTCCGGGAATCAGCCTGATGAGCGAAGCAATCAGCTACATTGCCGGCGCACAGTGTCCGGCTGTTTTTGTCAATATTATCCGGGGCGGTCCCGGTCTCGGAGGGATTCTGCCGTCTCAGGGCGATTATTTCCAAGCCACCAAGGGAGGAGGACACGGGGATTATCGGCTGCTGGTCATGGCTCCGGCAAGTGTTCAGGAAGCGGTCGAGATGGTCATGCTGGCATTTCCGCTGGCGGAAAAATACCGCAATCCCGTGATGATTCTGGGAGACGGGCTGATCGGTCAGATGATGGAGCCTGTGGAATTTCCCGATCATCTGCGGACAGAGCCGAGCAATAAAGACAGTTGGGCAACCAACGGCATGAAAAATCGAAACAGCCAAAAGCCCAATCTGGTCAAATCGCTGTATCTCGATCCCAAAGTACTCAATGATCATAACCTGCATCTCAAATCCAAATACGAGCAGATGAAGCGCGAAGAAGTGCGCTATGAAGCTTATAATATTGATGCGGATTACAAAGTTCTGATTGTCAGCTACGGTACGATGAGCCGGGTGTGCAGAACCGCAATCGATATGATGAAAGAACAAGGGCTTGAAATCGGTATGATCCGTCCGCAGACCTTGTTTCCGTTCCCGGAAAAAGCCATTCACGATGCCGCGATCAAAGAAAGCTGCAAGTCGGTGATCAGCATTGAAATGAGCATGGGACAGATGGTTGAGGATGTGGATCGCTGTGTCAAAGGCAAGCGTCCTGTGGAATGGTATGGCAAATGCGGCGGCGATGTACCTACGCCTGAAGAAATCATCGGAGTGATCAAGGCATTATTATAATGTATGCCGTTGAATTTAAAACTATCGTAAAAGATGGCATGATAAAAATACCATCTTCTTATATCTCGAAAATAGCCGGTACGGTCAAAGTCATCATCCTCAAAGAAGAGCAGACGGCATCGGATGATGTCTATGTGCAGATGAAGGCGATTTCAAAGCGTTGTGCTGCTTTGCCGGATCAGGATACCCGTTCTGCGGATGAGATTCTGGGCTACAACGAGATCGGAGTGGCGGATGATGGTATTTTTTGAAAATACGGAGTGAATGATGGCAAAAGGAAAAACGTTTCAGAAACCGGAAGCACTTTCAAGCAATCACACGCATTACTGCCCCGGATGTACGCACGGCGTGATTCACCGCCTGATCGGCGAAGTGATTGACGAACTCGGCATTCGCGGACAGACTGTCGGCATTGCGCCGGTAGGATGTGCGGTGTTGGCATATAATTATTTTACCTGTGATTTTCAGGAAGCTGCCCATGGCCGCGCGCCTGCGATGGCAACCGGTATCAAGCGCGTCAGACCTGATCTGACCGTGTTCACCTATCAGGGAGACGGAGACTTGGCAAGTATCGGCATGAGTGAAATCATTCACTCGGCAAATCGCGGGGAAAAATTCACCACAATTTTTGTCAACAATGCGGTTTACGGCATGACCGGCGGACAGATGGCACCGACCACCATGCCGGGACAGCGTACCACCACATCGCCGATGGGGCGCGATGTTACCTATACCGGAATGCCGATCAAGATGGCAGAATTGTTGGCTGCCCTTCAGACGCCAGGGTATATCACCCGTCAGACCGTGATCAAGCCCAAATATATTGTCAAAGCCAAGAAAGCCATCAAACAGGCATTTATCTATCAGTTGGAAAACAAATGTTTTACCTTCGTGGAAGTGGTCAGCACCTGTCCGACCAACTGGGGCATGACGCCGCTCGAGGCAATCAAATGGGCGGAAGATACTCTGCTGGGATATTATAAGCTGGGCGATTACAAAAGACCTGACGGAGGTGCGGCAGATGCAGACTGAAGTGATGTTTGCCGGTTTTGGCGGTCAGGGAATTTTGGCAAGCGGCAAAATTCTGGCACATGCGGCAATGGAAGCGGGCTACGAAGTAGCATGGATTCCGTCTTACGGACCCGAAATGCGCGGGGGAACAGCATATTGTCTGGTGGTGATCAGCGACAAACCCATCGGTTCGCCAATTATCAAAAATCCCCAGCATCTCGTGGCGATGAACCGTCCGTCTTTGGAAAAATTCGCGCCGATGGTCAAGCCCGGCGGAGTGATTCTGGTCAACAGTTCTCTGATTCCGGTACGTTCCGGCAGAACGGATATTGATGAATTGCTTGTTCCCGCAACCGGAATTGCCAATGATCTCGGAAGCGTGAGAATTGCCAACATCGTTGCGCTGTCTGCGTTTGTTGCCAGAAGCAACATTCTGGATTTCGAACAGGTAAAGCACTGTGTGATGGAAGAATTTGCCGGAAAAGAAGCGTTTATCACGCTGAATATGAATGCTGTCGAAGAAGGCAGAAAAGCTGCTGCAAAAAATTGAGCCTCTTTGTTGGGTAGTGGATTTTTCTGATCCACTACCATTTCTTGAAGATCATTCTCCAAAATTTGAAGATTTTTTCTGTCATTTTAATCAATTTTATACCTATATCTGCAAAAATAGGAAGATCGATCTGCATTTTTTGAAGATTTTAATTGGTTATATCTATTTATGTATTTGATTTTTAAATATTTATCTATTTTGAACCATTTGGCATCAAATGTGCAAAACGAAACAGATATTAAGAATGTTGATTACGAATGTCCGTTTTGAAGTATTGTAACAGAGGCTATTTTTTCTGACCTGACTAACGGAGTTTGAGGAGATGGAGATGAAAGCGATTTGGATGATGGCAGCAGCATATATCATTACAGGTAGCACCTATGCGGTTTCGATACAGGAAAATGTCAATACCGCACCGATTTCCGAGCCGATTATCATGTTGTTTATCGGAGCCGGCTTGATCGCACTTTCGGCTTTTGGAAGAAAGAAACTGCAATGAAATATACGCCGAAGAGGCAGCTTAGTTTTTGTACGGTATATAAAATTCGGATTTACCGAAGGAGAGAAGAGAAAAATTTGAAAGGAGATTTTTTTTTGCGATGAAATCGAACAAATTGGTGCTTGCGGTAATGTTATCGGTGTTGATGGTGGGGACTGCAATGGCTGATCTTACAACGATCAAAAGCCCCAGTGATGATGCGGTCTATTATAAGCCCACAGACGTTGATTTGGCAGGTTATGGCGGAATTTTGGACAGATTATACGGTTGGGATAATCTGGAAAGGGTGGATGATACAGCGGATCAGTTGTTTATAACATCCCCGGGTGTATTCGATATTGCACGGGCTGTAGCAAAATATGCGAATTACGGGCATAAGTTCGGATACAGTTTCGATGCCAATGGTAACGGGGATTATTCGGATGATATTACCTGGATATTCGATCTGCCCAACAATGATTATGCTAATGGTGATTTTGCAGATAATTTCGAGCGTCTCGGAGAGTTTACAACCATCAATAGCGTAAATAGCAACAAATTGGTATTTTTCCTTGATCCTTCACCTTCCGCAGCCGGTAATGCAAACAGCACCGATGCGCCGATGTGGAGCAGCCTTAACTATCTGAATGAAGATGGCAAAGATCATCTGGTAACCTATCGCATCAAAAGCAGTGATGCAACGCATAACAATGTTGTCGGAAATCTGATCCTTGCATGGGAAGATAACTGGGATGGCAATCCGAGAAAAGGTTCGGATTGGGACTTCAATGATACAGTGTTTGAAATCCGCGATCCCTCCGCTATAGTCGGCGGAGATGCTCCTGAGCCTGCAACTATGGTATTGCTGGGAATCGGCTTGGCAGGTATGGTAGTTCTCAAAAGAAAAACTCGCAAATAACATGATTTTCATCGTTATAAGCAAGTCAAAGCCAAACCCGTCGTGAGGCGGGGACGGAAAGCCACGGGTCTTGCGATTCAAGATAGCCGGGTTGCCTTGGGTGAAGGTAGCTCGGCTATTTCTTTCGGAAAAAGTAATATGCAGCAAATATGACGAAGATATATGAATATTTGAAATATATATTCTATTTTATTATAAAAAATTAAGTATCGGCAGTGTTGCGGAAGCATACGTTTCAGGATATTTCGGATGGCGGCAATAAAAACCTCCCTATCTTATTATCGCCATACCCCTGATCAGCTTCAGTGTAGCCATGCCGGGCGACAAGGAGAAAATTCGATAGATAACTCCCCTCTGAATTCTCTCCTTTTTTACAAAGAGGCTTAATCGGGAATCAGATATTTCCGATTAAGTTTCTTTTTTTTTGCAAAATGTTTCAGTAGTATTCTTCACAAAAAGCTGTATCATAAAATTTTGTAGGATCAAAGCCAATTTTTATGATATATTCAGCATCCGAAAATTTTTTCTGAGGTGAAAATCGTAATGGTTAAGACAATTCTGGGTGCGTTGAGCGCGTTTATCATCTGGATCATATCGGGACTCGGATATTGGGGAATTATTCTGGCAATGGCAATCGAAAGCGCGTGTATTCCGCTGCCCAGCGAGATCATCATGCCTTTCGGAGGATACCTGGTGGTTACCAAAGTCTTCACATCTCAATATGGCGATATGATGGCATTGTTTTATGTGGGACTGGCAGGCGCATTCGGCTGTGTGGTCGGGTCGGTCGTGGCATACTGGGCGGGCATCTGGGGCGGAAGACCTTTTCTGGAAAGATATGGAAAATATGTGCTTATCTCCACTCACGATCTGGATATGGCAGATCGCTGGTGCGCCAGATACGGTGATGCTGCGATTTTTATCAGCCGCCTGCTGCCGGTGATCCGAACCTTCATATCTCTGCCTGCCGGTATTGCCAAAATGAATTTCTGGCGATTTATCGTGTATACCTTTATCGGCTCGGTTCCGTGGTGCTGGGCTTTGGCAGTTGTCGGATACAAAATCGGTCAACATGCCAATACGATTTCGGAATGGGAACACGGTATCGAAATGAAGCTCGGCAAATATCTGCATATCGTAGATGCGGGAATCCTGATCGTCCTGATTGCACTGCTCGTTTGGTATATCAGACGACATCTGAAAAAGTAGGAGAAGTCAAAATGAGTCAAAACATATTTACTGGAGCCAGCCGCTATGTTCTGGACAGCGAATTGGCGAGTATTATCAATATTTCTATGGCATTGGAAATGCCTTTGCTTCTCAAGGGTGAACCCGGAACCGGCAAAACCATGCTGGCACATGCGATTGCCGAAAGCCTGCGAATGCCTCTAATTATTCTGAATGTCAAATCCAGCATGAAGCTGATTGATGCGTTGTATCAATATGATACGCTGACCCGCTTAAATGACAGCCGGTTCGGAGATTCCAAACGGGATGTGAGCAGTATCGAAGACTATATCCGCATGGGAAAAATCGGTCAGGCATTTACCGCCGACACGAGAACCGTTTTGCTGATTGACGAGATTGACAAGGCAGACACGGATTTTCAGGATGATATGCTGGATGTGCTGGATCAGATGGAATTTGACATTATCGAGATTGACAAAACCATCCGAGCAAAACACAGACCCGTGATTATCATTACTTCGAATGCCAAAAAAGATTTATCCGATCCGTTTCTGGGCAGATGCAACTTTCACCATATCGCATTTCCGGATCCGAAAATGATGCGGAAGATTGTCAGCGTTCATTTTCCCGAATTGGATTCCGATCTTGCGGAACATGCAATTTCCATGTTTTATAAGCTCAGAGAACTGGATTCAATTGAGAAAAAACCTGCCACCCGTGAACTGATCAACTGGATACGCGCTCTCAAAGCGGATCCTGATTTCAAGCCAGTCAGATTTTCAAAAGGCGAAGTACCGTTTTTGGGGGTGTTGTTCAAGAAAAGTCAGGATTATCAGAGAGCAGTAACATTTGCCAATCGCAGAAAAATGTTTTAGATCAACTTTTACGAATAATGGAGAAAAGCCATGACCCGCAGAGAATTTATCTATCAGATGGTGGGGGGAGCCGGAACGATATTGGTGTTTCCGATGCTGACATCCTGTATGTCTTCGCACGAAGATACCCTGCACAATATTCCCTATCGGAAGCCCGAAGATTGGAATCCCATAAACTTCAACCGGATTCGGGGCAATGCCGGAGCCATTCCGCAAAGCTACCTGCCGGATATCAACGGACCGGACGGAGAAAAAAAGCACATCGGCAAGCATCTGCCATATATCCCTGATATTGATAAATCTCTGATTCCAAATGGCTTTATCGCTCTGATGTGGGGCGATCCGTCAAAAGGCTACACACCTCATCCCAATGCGCCGCCGGATGAATCCAACAAGTATCGGGGACATTGGTACAATCGGATTCAGATTCGGAAAGCTACGAACGCGTGGGCGGAAACTGCGGAAAGCACCTACAGCGGATGGCCCTCGGTTACTGCTGCGGATAACGGGATTTATGCGGTTTCGGGCGGAGCAGATATTACGGCAGATAAAGGCATTCACACGGTCTATCTGGCTGCACTTCCTCCGAATATTCGCAAGGGAGATACGATACGGATATGGGCGCATTGTCTGACACACGGAGAGTATATTGACTTTATTAAAATCTGATAATTACGGAGGCTTATGGGCTTGAAAGATTTACTGACGCCGGTTCCGAATATGGATGCGGATGACGCGAAAAATTATTTGGAAACGCACAGTGCGGAAAGCTTTACTTTGCTGGATGTGCGACAGACTGTTGAATACAAAGCCACCCATATTCCGGGAGCAAAACTGATTCCGCTGCCGGAATTATTTGAACGTGCCGGCGAATTGGATGCGGATAAGCCGGTAATTGTATATTGCGCTGCAGGCGGACGCAGCCGGGTTGCTGCTCAGTATCTGCACGGAAAAGGATTCAAAACGGTTTACAATCTCAAAGGCGGTATGATGTCTTGGGAAGGACATGAAGCCATCGGTCTGCCGGATAGGGGAATGCAGATGCTCCGAGGAGATGAATCTCCGCAGGATATCATTCGGATCGCTTACTCACAGGAACACGGATTGGCGATATTTTATCTGAAAGTGATTCCGATGATACCGGATTCGGAGGTGGTAGATGTTTTCAAACTGCTGGCAAATGTCGAGGAAGTCCATAAACGAAAGCTGTTTGAGATATACAAAGTGTTTGACGCATCTGCAGACTGTGAACAGTTCGAAAAAAGCATGTCTGCCGATATGATGGAAGGCGGATGGCAGATTTCGGAGTTTATCGCGCAGCATAAAGATTCTATCCGAACTCCCGCGGACGCAATCCATATTGCCATGATGATCGAGGCTCAGGCAGCGGATTTGTATCTTCGTTACGCAGATAAAAGCAAAAATGCCGAAGTCAGAAAAATTTTATTCGATCTGGCAGATGAGGAAAAAGTGCATCTGAAACGTTTGGGCAAATTGATGGAGGAAAAATACAGATAGTCCACGGATCATAGGCAGTCCCGAATAGTTTCAGGGCTGCCTTGATACCACCTAATTCACATTGTTGAGCGTATGCCCCATTTTTTCTTTTTTGCATTCGAGATAACAGCGATTGAACTCATTCGGCTCGGTTTCAATCGGAACCTGTTCGATCACGCTTAATCCGTATCCCTCGAGTCCGATGAGCTTTTTGGGATTGTTGGTTAAAAGCCGCATTTTTTTAATGCCCAATTCCGCAAGAATCTGCGCGCCGATACCGTAATTTCTCAGATCCGCCTCAAACCCAAGCTTTTCATTTGCCTCTACAGTATCGAGTCCCTGATCCTGAAGCGCATAGGCTTTGATTTTGTTGACCAATCCGATGCCGCGTCCTTCCTGCCGGATATACAGCAGAACGCCTGCACCTTCTTTGTCCATCATTCTCATGGCTTTATGAAGCTGATCTCCGCAATCGCAGCGCATGGAGCCGAAAATATCGCCGGTTAGGCATTCCGAATGCACCCGCACCAGAATCGGTTTTTCAGGATCAATCGTGCCTTTGACCATTGCGATATGAAGAAAATCGTCGATATCGTTTTCATAGACAATGGTTCTGAAATCTCCGGCAATGCTTGTCGGAATCACCACTTCCGGCGCAGCCCGATGCACGAACAATTCGGTTCTCATGCGATATTCGATCAGATCGGCAATGGTGCAGATGCCGATGCCGTGCTGTTGGCTGAATTTTTCCAAACTGGGCATTCTCGCCATTGTGCCGTCATCATCCATGACTTCGCAGATCACGCCCGCAGGCTTCAATCCGGCAAGCCTTGCCAGATCCACCGAACCTTCGGTCTGCCCCGCACGAACCATTACGCCGCCGCGTCTTGCCCGCAAGGGGAAAATATGACCCGGACGAGCCAGATCGCCCGGCTTGGCATTGTCTGCAATGGCAGTCAGAATCGTGGTTGCCCGATCTGCTGCGGAAATGCCGGTGGTAACGCCTTTTTTCGCTTCAATCGAAACCGTAAATCCGGTTTGGAACCGCGAGGTGTTGTTCGACACCATCATCGGAAGCTGCAACGCATCAATTTTTTCCGGTGTCAGCGACAGACACACCAGCCCGCGACCGTATTTGGTCATAAAGTTAATGGCTTCTGGGGTTGTTTTTTCGGCAGCCATCGTGAGATCACCTTCGTTTTCACGATCTTCGTCATCTGTGAGGATGACCATCTTGCCTTCCCGTATGTCTTCAATTGCCTGTTCAATTGTCAGTCTTGGCATGTTATTATCTACTCCTAAAAAAATAAGATTTCAGAGATTTGTATCGAATCAGCAGGGAGTTATCCGAATCAGATGAGATAAGGAGGGTGTTATGAATCCTTATTCAGATTATTAACCAATTCAATTTTTTCATTAAAAAGTTCTTCGGTTGTAGCTATAAAAATTTCATCTACCACTGTGTCTGCTCTGACATATCTGCCCTGACAATGGTCGTAATGCCAACAGATAATGTCATTTTCATCGGTCGAAGGTTTTTCGGAAATGCTGTCGTCAATAATCAGTACTCCTTCGGGACTCTCAATCTGACGTATCAGAGGCTTGACTATATGCCACAAGTCGGCTGATTTTTTAGGTTTTACTGACAACATACGGGTAATTCTGTCATGGCTTATCTGTCCTTCAAGTAAGGCTGACCAACCCGTTGCGATAGTAAGTCCGAAAGAACTCAGCAGATAGTCAACATATAAGTCATATAGCCATATAGCTTATCATTCATAGATTCACCTTTTCAGTTGTTTTTCTGACAGAATCATATTAAACTGTTATTAAATTTTTTTCAACTGCGCAAGGTGAGATAATAAATGAAATTTATCTGTCTGATTGTTGATTTCAGACAACTCTCCTTTCATCATGTTTTTAAACAAAGATAACTGATCACTCCTTTTTTGTCTCCTGACTGGCATAGGTCAACTTTATCATTTGCCTAACAACAAGGTCAGTGGCGGCGGTAGCCGTGTCCGGTGCAACGACTGGTTAGGACTTGAGTAAGGTTTTGTAATACAGAGATAACTTTACTTCATATCACATTTTCGGGAAAATTGCAACCGAACGGTGTAAAGCTTTATTTTCATTCTGAATCACTGGTTAAATCATGGCTGAGTTGTTGAAGTGACTCAGACCGTGATCTGAGATTACCTAACAACGAATTAACCGGCAGGGCGATAGCCCACGTCCGGTTGACCGCTTGCTTAGCTGTCTTTTCTCTATTTTAGTATTTTATTC